>JBGUED010000043.1:0-10615 GCA_041821525.1 Candidatus Aminicenantaceae bacterium
AGCCCGTGGCCGAGACACCCGAGCCTGAAGCCGTGAGCCCAGAACCAGAGCCCGTGGCCGAGACACCCGAGCCTGAAGCCGTGATCCCAGAACCAGAGCCCGTGGCCGAGACACCCGAGCCGGAGAAACCAGAAGAAGCCCCTGCAGAAGAGCCTTCTCCCGAGGAGGAAGCTCCCGCAGGAGACAAAGACACGGATGAGAAAACGTAGCCTGTCTGCTAGCGGCGGTCCGGCTTTCAGCCACGTCGCCGGGTGATGTTTTCCCTGCTCATCCCGTCTCTTCAGGCAAAGAAATAAATTCTTTGGCAATGGGCAGGACATATGATACTAATAGTGGAGTCTCGTTGCTGACTGCGCCAAGATTGGATAGGATACCCGGAACATGGAGCTGGATCAACTTTTCCTGAATAAAACCCCTCCTCACAGCCAGGAGACGGAAAAGACCGTCCTGGGCGGCATCCTGGTCAACAACAAGAATCTCAATGTGGTCCTCTCCCTTGTCTCCCCGCAGGATTTCTACAAGGATGCCAATCGCCAGATTCTGGAGCGGATGTCGTCCCTGGTCGACAAGGGCCTCCCAATCGATCTTCTGACCCTGTCGGAGGAACTGCAAAAGTCGGGGATCCTGGACGCGGTGGGGGGTGCGGCGTATCTGTCCTCCCTGATGGATGGGGTACCCAAAAGTCTGAACATCGAGTACCACGCGCGCATCCTCAAAGAAAAGTCGCTGTTGCGGCGCTTGATCACCTCCTCCGCCAAGATCATCTCTTCCAGCTATGAGCAGAAGGAAGACCCAGACCTCCTCCTGGAGGAAGCTCAGGCCGCCATTATCAACGTCGCCGAGCAGAGGGTTAGGCCCGGATTCGTTCCGGTCAGCGCCCTCACCGCGCCAGCCATCGTGAACATCGACGCCCTGCGTCACCGCCAGGAGGCCGTCACCGGCATACCCTCGGGCTTCCGGGACCTGGACGCCCTGACCGCAGGCTTTCACGGGTCCGAGTTCATCGTGGTCGCGGCCCGGCCCTCGATGGGGAAGACGGCCCTCTGCCTCAACATCTCCCAGTACGTCGGCATGCACACGGACCACTGTGTAGGCTTTTTCTCGCTGGAGATGTCCAAGGAGCAGCTGATCATGCGGTTGTTATGCTCCGAAGCACAGGTGGATCTGCAGAAGGTGAGGACCGGCTTCCTGGGGGAGGGAGACTTCAAGCGCGTCCAGAAGGGCGCTGAAGCCGTGGCCAGGTCCAAGATCTACGTGGACGAGACACCGGCCCTGTCCGTGATCGAGATGAAGGCCAAGGCGCGGCGGCTGAAGATGGAGGCGAACCTGGATATCGTCTTCATCGACTACATGCAGCTCATGCGGGCCGGAGGCCGCTACGAAAACCGGACCCAGGAGATTTCCTACATCTCCCGCTCCCTCAAGGAGATGGCCAAGGAGCTCCAGATACCGGTCGTCGGCCTGTCCCAGCTCAGCCGGGCTCCGGAAAAGGGGCGCGCCCGCCCCATCCCCCAGCTCTCGGACCTGAGAGAATCCGGCGCGATCGAACAGGATGCAGATGTGGTTATCTTTATCTATCGCGAAGAGTTCTATAAGCCGGAGGACGAAACCGTCAAGGGGATCGCCGACGTGAGCATCGCCAAGCAGCGAAACGGGCCCACCGGCAAGATCTCGCTGGCGTTCCTGAATAAATTCGCCCGGTTCACCGACCGTGAGTTCTACTCCCTCGAAGAATGAACGATGGCCGCAAAGTCCAAGCCTTTCCCTTTCTCCACCCTATTCTCTCAGGTCGGCCAGGTCGGCCTCCTGTTCGGCCGGGCCACAGCGGGCCTGTTTCATAAACCTTTCGAGAAGGAAAACTTCCTCCAGCAGCTCGAGGACATCGGCGTCCGGTCTCTGCCGGTGGTCTCTCTGACGGCGGCGTTCGGGGGACTGGTCTTCGGGCTCCAGACCTATATCGGTTTCCATCGCTTTATCGGGCCCGGATCCGAGGCCTATGGCGGGCCGGTTATAAGCCTGGGATTGACCAAGGAGCTGATCCCCATCCTGGTGGGCCTGATGATCACGGGTCGGGTGGGATCCGCCATGGCCGCCGAGATCGGGACCATGAAGATCACCGAGCAGATCGATGCCCTGTACAGCCTGGGAGCCGACCCGGTGCGCTACCTGGTCACGCCCCGGCTTCTGGCGAGCGTTATCATGATGCCGATACTGGTCCTGTACGGGGACATCATCGGGATCGCCTGCGGCTACATCTACAACATCATGATGGGTGTCAACCGGCACATCTATCTCAAGAACACCCTGCTGTACATGGAATTTTGGGATGTGCTCACCGGGCTGATCAAGGCGTCTGTCTTCGGTGGCGTGATCGCCGTCATCGGCTGTTGGCAGGGCTTGGAGGCGCGTGGGGGAGCCGAGGGCGTGGGCAGAGCCGCCACCCGCGCAGTCGTAGCCGCCAGCATCGGGGTTCTGATCCTGAACTTCTTTCTCAGCAAGGCCCTGCCCGCGGATCTGGTGCTATGATCGAGATACAGGAGCTTCACAAGTCTTTCGGCAGCAATCGAGTCCTCCAGGGGCTCGAACTGACCGTCCGGAAGGGAGAAACCCTTGTGGTCATCGGACAGAGCGGCTCTGGTAAGAGCATCCTGATCAAGCACATGATCGGGCTGATGCGGCCCGATCAGGGCCGGATCAGCATCGACGGGGTGGACATCTGCTGTCTCTCGGAGCGGGAGCTGTATGATGTGCGCCGCAAGTTCGGGCTCCTGTTTCAGGCTGCGGCCCTCTTCGACTCACTCACCGTGGCTGAGAATGTGAGATTCGGCCTCGAACGCTATCGGGATTATCCCCCGGACAGGATCCGGGAGATCGTCCTGGACTGCCTGGCCAAGGTGGGGCTGCGGGACGTGGAAGACCTCATGCCTTACGAGCTGAGCGGCGGCATGAAGAAACGGGTGGGACTGGCTCGAGCCATCGCCTACGGGCCGGAGATCATGCTGTACGATGAGCCCTCTACCGGCATCGATCCCATTCGCGCCGATGCCATCAACGACCTCATTCTCCGTATGCAGAAGGAGATGAACGTCACTTCGGTCGTGATCACCCACGACATGACCAGCGCGTACAAAGTTGCAGACCGGATAGCCATGCTCTATAATGGGAAGATCATCCAGATCGGAGCTCCCGGCGAGATCCGGAACAGTGCCAATCCGGTCGTCCAGCAGTTTATCCACGGGCAAGCCGAGGGGCCGATCAAGGAATACTGACACGAAAAACCAGCCGTTGGAAAGAACGAGTTATAGGAAGATACGATGAAGCGTGAAATCAAGATAGGGATATTTTTGACCCTAGCGCTTGGCATAGCCGCCGCCTTTATCTTTGTTGTGGGCGATCTGGGCACGATCTTTGACAAGCCCGGCTATGAGGTTTTCCTCTATTTCAACTCCGCCACCGGCCTGGAGAAACGGACCGGCGTACGGCTGGCCGGGGTCAAGGTCGGGTATATCAAGGAGATTCGGCTGAAGGACAACCAGGCAGAAGTGATCCTGAGAATCGACCAGGAGGTGGAGTTCCGGACGGACAGCCAGGCCACTCTGGCTGCTCTGGGGCTCCTGGGAGAAAAGTACATCGAAATCATCCCCGGAACCAGCGGCCCCATCTGCCTCCCCGGCGGCAGCATCGCGGTCATCCCCCCCTTGGGCCTGGAACAACTGGGAGCGGAGCTGGCCTCGGTGAGCGGGGAGATCCGGGAGACAGGCCGGGTACTGAGAGAGCTGCTGGGGAGCCCCGACTCTCGCTCGAACCTCACGCGTATTCTGGAAAACATGGCAGCGTTCGCGACCGACCTCAAGGAGTTTTCTCAGCACAATGCACCCGCTATCAACCAAGGGATACAAAAGGGAACCCGCGCCATTGACAACTTCGATGCCCGGGTGGAAACCCTGGCCACCAGCCTGGACGAACTCGTCGTGCTGATGCGGGACGTAGTGGCGGAAAACCGCGACGGCGTGAAGGACAACCTGGAGCGCATCCAAGTGCTGCTGGACAATGCGGACCGATCCCTCGGCAAGCTGGATGATACCCTCAGCAAGCTCAATGAGGGAGAGGGAACCCTGGGCAGGCTGATTCAGGAAGAGGATCTGTACGAAGACGCCCAGAAAGCTGTGGGCGATGTCCAGAGGGCCGTGGATCCGGTGTCGAGCTTCCGGACCGGGGCTTCGCTGCAGTTCACCTACTATGATGATCCGGATGAGATCAAGAGCTACCTGACCCTGGCCTTCTGGCCGGTGTCCGATAAATTCCTTTTAGGCCAGGTGATACAGGATCCCTTCCTGGATACTTTCACCTACTCGCTGCAGGGAGGTATCCGCTGGGGCAACATCCAGGCGCGGGCCGGAGTCATGGAATCCAAGTTCGGCGGAGCCATGGATCTATTCGTGTTCCGGGATCGGGTGAGGCTTACCATTGAACTTTTCGACTTCAACCGGGATATGTCTCCGCATTTTCGGATCCTGGGCAGCTATTCTCCCGTTCGGTATATCTCCCTGCTTTTCGGCCTGGACGATTTTAGCCTCAAAGCAAAACGCGAGCTCTTTTTCGGACTGGGATTCGGCCTATGACAAAATCAGGATCGGTCTTCTCCTGCCAGAGCTGCGGGATCCAGTCCCCCAAGTGGCTGGGCCGCTGTCCGAGCTGTGGAGAGTGGAACTCCCTGATCGAGGAGGCGGCCGAAGAGGCCGCCGCGGAGTTTGCCTTTCCGGCTTCCGAGCCTGTCCTCTACCAGGATGTGGAGGAGGCCGGCAAACAGAAGATCAGGACCGGGATCGCCGAGCTCAACCGGGTCCTCGGGGGAGGAGTGGTTCTGGGTTCGCTGGTGCTCATCGGAGGGGAGCCCGGGATCGGGAAATCTACGCTGCTGCTCCAGGTGAGCCGGGATTTCGCTGCAGATGGCTGCAAGGTCCTGTATGTTTCGGGAGAAGAGTCCCTCGAGCAGATCAAGCTCCGGGGCTCCCGCCTGGGGATAGGCGGGGGCGACCTCTATCTCTTGGCAGAAACAAACCTGGAGCGGATCATCGCGCAGGCCGAAAAGCTCGCGCCGAGCATATTGATCCTGGATTCAGTCCAGACGATCCACTCGGCCAAGCTGTCCTCCAGCCCCGGAACCATAAGCCAGGTGCGGGAGGTAACGAATCAGATCTTCCGTTTTGCGAAGAAGAACGAGGTCTCCTCGTTCCTGGTGGGACACATCACAAAGGAGGGCTCCCTGGCTGGCCCCAAGACCCTCGAGCACATGGTCGATGTCGTGCTATATTTCGAGGGCGAACGGGACCACAGCCATCGCGTGCTGCGGGCCATGAAGAACCGCTTCGGCCCTGTATCGGAACTGGCCGTCTTCGAGATGGGAAGCCGCGGCCTGGAAGCGATCGACAATCCCTCCGCCTTCTTTCTCAAGGAACGACCGGCAGACGCAGCGGGAAGCGTTGTGGTCTGCACGCTGAAGGGATCACGACCCCTGCTGGCCGAGATCCAGGCCCTGGTCTCGTCCACCCTTTTTTCGGGGAACCCCAGGCGGATGTCCATCGGCCTCGATCATTTCCGGACGGGCATGCTCCTGGCGGTGATCGAAAAGAAGCTGGGATTCGGCTTCGGGGGTGAGGACATCCACCTCAATGTGGCAGGGGGCCTGAGTATCGATGAGCCGGCTGTCGACCTGGGAGTTGTGGCGGCGGTTGTGTCCTGCGTGAAGAACCGCCCCATCCCGGGCGGTATGACTGTCCTGGGAGAGATCGGGCTCAGTGGAGAGATTCGCTCGGTCAGCCAGCCCGTGGCACGGGTCAGAGAGGCCGCTCTTTTGGGATTCGAAACAGTGGTGCTGCCGCACGGGAACCTGGAGGCGCTGGGCAAGGAAGACCTTCCCGGCATCGAGCTCCACGGGGCGCGCCATATTCAAGAAGCGTTGGGATTTATATTTTAGTTATTCATATATATTGGAATGAAGAGGTTTATCATGAGTATTTTTATTTTTCGTCTGGTGGTTGTCGCCTTCATAACCCTGGCGGGGTACTTTTTCCCGCCATTTAACCTGCTTCCCCCATACGGCGCGCTCACGGGCTTCCTGCTCTGCGTCATGATTATCTACCTGGAGACCGTGATCCGCAAGAGCCAGTTCAAGACCATCTGGAGCTCGACCCTGGGGACCTTTGCCGGAGTGGTCCTGGGTTGGGCGCTGGGGTCCGTGTACCAGACCATCTCCAAGGATGAGTACACAGCCAACTTCATCCGGGTGTTCTTCCTGATCATCATGCCGTACATTGGATTCCTGGTGGGATCGAAAAAATCGGAGTGGCTGATCCCGGCCCATCTGATGCGCTTCTTCAGCGAGAAGATCGAGGGCCGGACCCACAAGATCGTCGACACCAGCGTCATCATCGACGGCCGGATCGCAGATATCTGCGACACGTCATTCATCGAGGGATCCCTGATCGTGCCCCAGTTCATTCTCAAGGAGCTGCAGTTGGTGGCGGACTCCTCAGACAGCGTCAAGCGCCAGCGTGGGCGGCGGGGATTGGAGGTACTGGATCATCTCCAGAAATCCAAAGAGGTCAACGTAATCATCACGGAGCTGGATTTTCCCGATGTGGTCGATGTGGACTCCAAGCTGATCGAACTGGCCAAACATATGGGCGCCAAGATCGTCACCAATGACTTCAACCTGCACAAGGTGGCCAAGCTCCAGGGCATCTCCGTGCAGAATATCAATGAGCTGGCCAACGCCCTCAAGCCCGTGGTGCTGCCGGGGGAATCAATCCGCGCCTTCATCCTCAAGGAGGGGAAGGAAACGGACCAGGGAGTGGCATACCTGGATGACGGCACCATGGTCGTGGTCGATAACTCGCGGAAGATGATCGGCCAGACCATTGACGTCACCGTGACATCGGTGCTCCAGACCACGGTAGGGAAAATGATTTTTGGCCGCTACAACGGAGAGGATTGAGAGGGATGTCATGACCGAGAAAAGCACAGCAGAGAAATACGAGTTTCAGTCTGAGATCCGGCAGCTCCTGAACATCCTGGTCTATTCCCTCTACAAGCACAAGGACGTGTTCGTACGGGAGCTGGTGTCCAATGCGGTGGATGCCCTCAACAAGGTCCAGTTCGAGAGCCTGATCCGGGAGGACGTGGAGGACAAGGACGCTGAGCTTCGGATCGACATCGGTTTCAACGAGAGTCAGAGCAAGCTGATCATCGAGGACAGCGGTGTGGGCATGACCAAGGAGGAGCTGATCGAGAATATTGGCACCATCGCCCATTCCGGGACCATGGACTTCCTCAAGCGGCTGGCCGAGACCGAGGAGAAGGACCGGGTCGACCTGATCGGCAAGTTCGGTGTGGGATTCTATTCCAGCTTCATGGCCGCCAAGGAAATCCACCTCTACACCCGCTCCTTCCGCAAGGGCAGCCAGGCGTGGCTGTGGAAATCCAAGGGCGATGCTGATTACACCATCGAGGAGACGGTCAAGAAGAAGCGGGGCACCCGGATCGAGCTTTTCCTCAAGAAAGAGGACGCTGAGTTCTTGGAGAAATCCCGCATCCAGGGCGTTTTGGCCCGCTATTCCAAGTTCGTCCCCTTCCCTGTGTATGTGGAGAACGAGAGACTGGAGGTCATCCAGGCCATCTGGTCTCAGCCCAAGTCCGGTCTCAAGGATCAAGATTATATAGAGTTTTACAAATTCCTGGAGAACACCCAGGAGGAGCCCGAGACCTGGCTGCACCTCTCCTCGGACGCGCCGGTCCAGTTCAGTGCCATCCTGTACGTGCCGAAGATGTCGTTCGAGCTACTGGGGCTCTTCAAGGCCGAGGCCGGAGTGGACCTTTACTCCCGCAAGGTACTGATCGAGAAGGGCTCCAAGGACATCATGCCTGAGTATCTCCGGTTCATTCAGGGAGTCATCGATTCCGAGGATATTCCCCTCAACATCTCTCGCGAGACCATCCAGAGCAACCTCAAGATCGACAGGATCCGCAAACATGTGCTGAAGCAGGTCCTCTCGCAACTGAAGAAGATCAAGGACAAGGACCGCGCACAATACCTCCGCATATGGGAAAATTTCAGCCGGAACCTCAAGGAGGGGGTCGCCACCGACCCGGACAACAAGGACCGGCTGGCTCCCCTGCTGTTTTTCCACTCCTCCAAGAAACCCCGGGAGGAGGTGCTGGACCTCAAAGATTATACTGCGGGTATGGCCAAGGACCAGAAGGAGATCTATTACCTGACCGGGCTGGACCTGGAGAGCGTGGAGCAAGATCCTGCCCTGGAGGCGTTCCGGAATAAAGACCTGGAGGTCCTGTTCCTGGACGACCCTCTGGATGAGTTCGTGGTGGAACACCTCCAGGAGTACGACGGCAAGCCCTTCAAGCGGGCCGAAAGCGCGGACATCAAAGTCAAAAAGGAACAAGCGGGAGATAAGGCCTACCTGAAGGACGTGGACACCTTGGTGGATTACCTGAAAAGCACTTACGGAGAGCGTGTGGTGGATGTGCGGGTGTCGCAGCGGCTGGTGGACAGCCCCTGCCTGCTTACCGATCCTTCGGGGGGACCTTCCGTCCATGTGGAGCGGCTTCTCAAGATGGCGCACAAGGAATACCAGTTCACACGAAAGGTCCTGGAGATCAATCCCGACCATGACCTGATCAAGGAGATGGTGCGGGTGCACGCTGCCAAGCCGGCCTCTCCCCTGGTCAAGGAGCTGGCTCTGCAGCTCCTCGACAACATGCTTCTGCGTGAGGGTGTGGTGGAGGATATTGAGGCCGCGGTCCGGCGCATGCAGCACATCATGCTGCAGGCCACCAAGGCTGTCCGTACCCCCGCTCGTAAGAAACCTTCCAAGGCCGCGGGATAGGCGCCATGCGCACAGCCGCTGTCATCGTTTCCGCCGGTCTGGGGAGGCGATTTGGGGCGGCCAAACACGAGGCCCTGCTGGCCGGGCGGCCGGTCCTGGAGTGGTCGCTCGAGGCCTTCCGATCGGCACCGGAAGTGGGCGGCATCGTCCTTGTGTTGAGGGACGCGGCCGAAGGCGAGGCGCTCCGGCGGCGCTTCCCGCAGATCGTGTCGGTCGTGCCGGGGGGACCCAAACGGCAGGATTCGGTCCGGTCCGGATTTAAGGATCTGGATCGAGAGGACTGGGATCTCGTCCTGGTCCACGACGGGGTCCGGCCTCTTGTCGGACCGGAACTTATCCGGCGTGTGGTCACCGCGGCAGCGGAGTTCGGGGCCGCAGTCCCGGTGATCCCGGTGGAAGACACCCTGAAAGAGGTCTCTCAAGGGACTGTGTGCGCCACCCTCGACAGGGCCGGGATCTTCCGCAGCCAGACGCCCCAGGGATTCCGGTATGCCCTGCTCGAGAGGGCGTTGGGCGAGGCCGAAAAAGCCGGCTTCTCAGGTACTGACGAAGCCGCCCTGGTGGAACGCTTGGGCAGCGTAGTTTCGGCCGTCCCCGGAGAGCGCTCGAACATCAAGATCACCACTCCGGAGGATCTCAGGATAGCGGAGGCTTACCTTGACGAAGGTTAGGACGGGAATCGGATACGACATACACCGGTTGGACGAGGGCCGCAGGCTCATCCTGGGGGGAGTGGAAATCCCTCATCCCAAGGGACTCATGGGCCATTCGGACGGGGATGTCCTAATCCATGCCGTGATCGATGCCTTGCTGGGGGCCATGGGAGATAAGGACATCGGGCAGTGCTTTCCCGACACCAATCCCGCCTACAAGAACATCCAGAGCACCGAGCTCCTGGTCTCTGTTGTGATCCAGCTCAAGCAGAGTGATTATGAGATACAGAACATCGACAGCATTGTCATCGCCGAAGAGCCCAAACTCGGCCCTCATATTCCCGCTATGAAGGACATCCTGTGTCCCATCCTGGGCCTACACATCAAGGATTTGGGCATCAAAGCCAAGTCCCGGGAGGGGTTGGGCGATGTGGGGGAAGGGAGAGCCATAGCGGCCTGGGCCGTGGCCACGCTCGCGGCGCCTACCTGACCTGGGATTGGGATTCAGGTCCGTCGGCCCTGGTGCCGATGCCGCCGCAAGGGAGGAGGGGAAAGGATCGGGATTGGCTGAGCCTTTAGGGTCGATCCGCCCTTGAAGAAAGAGAGGAGAACGCTCTCAAGAGCATCTATGGTCAGCCAATCCCGAAGTGTTATGCTGAGTTTGTCGGTTATTTTCTTTAAAAGCTTTCTGGTTTCTCTCATTTTTGTCTTTCCATATATATAGACGTCGTAGACCGGGGAAAGGTTTCCTTCAGGCAGAAAGACATGAGGACACCTTGGGTTTTGGCGTGAAGCGCAGCGGGCTATCTGGTATACTAGGGCATCAGGAGACAGAGCATGAGCGAAGACCGAGTGCGCGTGCGGTTCGCGCCCAGCCCCACGGGACTCCTCCATGTGGGCAACGCCAGAACCGCGCTCTTCAACTGGCTGTTCGCGCGGCAGCGGCAAGGGGCCTTGGTACTCCGCGTGGAGGACACCGATGTCGAGCGGTCTACCCCGGAGTACGCGCAGAAGCTGATCGAGGACCTGCGTTGGCTGGGGCTGGATTGGGAAGAGGGG
>JBGUED010000044.1:0-10582 GCA_041821525.1 Candidatus Aminicenantaceae bacterium
GGGCGCTGCACGCTCGTTCCGGGGATGTATTCATACTCGTTCTCCGGATAGGCCAACAGGTCGATCAGGCCCCTGGATTCGTATTTGCCGGCCACGTAGTTTTTTAGCTCCCTTGAAGAGGCGCGTGTCTTGATCTCATCGACGACTTCCTGATCCGCAGCCCGGCACACCTCCTGCATCTCTTGGCCGTGACGGTTAGTATATTCCAGCAGCTCTGTAACCAGGGCATAGTGTGCGTAGATCTTACGCTCGAAGGTGGGGTCGCCAGGCGTCTCCACCAGGATCGACATCCGGTTACGCAGGCCGTAGGCGGCGGTGACGAATTTCCCCTCGGTCGTCCAGTAGGCCAGGTCGTGGCTCCAGACTTTGGGCGGCCATTGGTTGCGCGGGAACAGGCAGTGGCTGAAGGTCTCGATCCGGAAGTTTTCCCTGATGGCCCTGCGCATGGCCGGGAACAGCGTGTCCCATACATATCCCCGAGGACTGGGATGGGCGGCCGGCACAGTGGAGGTGGCATACACGATGGCATATCCGTGCTGCACGCGTCCCATGGCATGGGCATCGAAGATTAGGACCGGGTCCCAGCGGTTGAGCACGGTCCGGTAGAGCCCCTGCACATTGGTGGTCTCCAGTTTGATGGCATCCCGGTTGAGGTCGTAGCCTTCGGCGTTCTGGCGTGTCCCGATGATGTGGGGCGTGCCGTCCCGCAGCCCCCAGGTGTCGTTGCCGTCCACGTTGAAATTCGGCGCACAGAGGATGATCTGGTCCTCGAGCAGGTGTTTTTTGTCTCCAAATAGGATGTCTCGCATGACCATGAGCAGAGCTTCCTTGCCTTCGGCCTCAGGAGGGTGGATGTTGCCCTGCAGGTAGATCACGGGCTTGCCCGACTTCCGAGCTTCTTGAGGGGACGTGATCCTGGGATTCGCCATGACCACCACGGGACACTGTCGCCGCAGCTCGCTCGTAAACATGGTGAAGACATGGACATTCTCGGAATTCCACTTTAGCGAATCTATGAACTCCAGGATCTCAAAGCTCGAGGTCGTCTTCTTGAAGTCCGTCTTTTCCGGTATGGTCTGAAATTTTCCGGGCCACTCTCCGTTCCATTTCTCCGGAACCTTGTCTCCCCAGTAGATCAGGTCCTGGCCTCCTGCGGCCAGTAAAGAAACCATAAATATCAGAGCCAGTGCCGGCCCGAGCCATCGGAAATGTCTCATGTCCGCCCTCCTGAATACGATCCTTTGTGTAATAGCATCTATCACACAAGCCGACACGAGGTCAATGTACGATGTATTTCCGGACGGCTTCCTCTTCAGCTTACCCGACTGATCGAATAATCGACGGATAAAAACGGTTTCGCAAATGCTTTTGCCAATAAATCTTGATTTGACACCGCCGGCCAGATGTATAAATTATACTATGAGAGAGAGATTTTCCCCAAGCCACTATTAAGGGAGGGTATGGATGGTGGCCATGTCAGCTCATTTCTTAACTTCGTACGTCCGTTTTGTGCGGGGGGGCATGACATAGGCCGAGACCACGCTCCGGTTCCCGCTCGTGTCAACAGCGCTCACGCCAAAGACAGATTCGTCGATGGTGACATTCGGCAGTGTGTGCTCTGTGACATTGCCTACCAGGATCTCCTTTTCCCAGTTGGGAGATGTGGTCCGACGCCAATGCACGACATAGCCGGCCAGGTCGTCACAGGCCACAGGGTTCCACTTCAGGGCCGCGTCGTACCCGTCCCCCCGCCCCAGCATGGCACGTCCTCTGTCGCTCGTGACAGAGGGGGCAGGTGGTGCAGCCGCCAGGGAGGCCAGGACCGATCCCACGATCCGAATATTGCGTGTGCAGTAGTCAAGGTCCATGTTGGCAAAGGTGTCCTTGACCGTGTGTTGGCGGGAGTAGTTTTCATTGGCCTCCATCATGCGGATGCCGGCCCAGCCCTCGAGGACGAACGGCGTGTGGTCGCCGCCGCGGCCGAAGCGGTCGGCGCGGTATATGAGGTCGATCTCGGCGGACGGCAGGTAGTGCTCGCCCACTCGTTTGGCATAACGGGCCAGGCTGCGGGAGGGCGAGTCCATGGGGCCGGCCGAAAACACGCGCATCCGCCTGTTATCGAAAATCCCGTTGCCGCCCTCAATGTTGCCGATCATGTCGAGGCCGATGTTGCCGCAGACGTTCTTGTCCTCTTCCTTGAGGCGGGCGGCCATGAGGGTGCTGCCCACGAGCCCTACTTCTTCGCCGGCAAAGGCCACGAATATGACCGTGGCGTCGAACTCGCACTCGCTGAAAACGCGCGCCAGCTCGAGCAGGGCGGCGACTCCGGAACTGTCGTCGTTGACTCCAGTAGCGAGGTTATCGAAGTTGTCACGCGGCCAGTCTTTATCCACCGGGCGGGCATAGGAGTCGTAATGGGCATGGAGCATGAAGATCCGCTCCTGATCTCCAGTGTGACGGCCGGGTAGGATCGCGACGACATTGCGCATGGTCATGGGTTTGGTCATTCGCCTTCCTTGAGGAGGAAGCTCGTAGGTGTCCATCTCGACCTGCAGGCGCGGGCTGAGGCTTTTGAATTCGGCCAGCAGCCACTCGGCAGATGCTTTGATGCCGAATCCGTCCTTATCGGACGACATCACATGCCGGGTATGAAAGGACTCCATTTTCTTGAGGATCTTCTCAACGTTTTCTTTGGAGACCTCGCTGAGCAGGGCTGAAATATCGGGATCTGTGGATGCGGCCATGGCATGTGTGCCGCTTAGAACTATCAGGACCAGCGTAATGAGGGCCAGGATCGCTGCTTTTTTCATCGTGTCGTGCCTCCTCTCTTAAAAGCCAGGCTCTATTATCTCAAAAAAAAGGATTTTCTCAAGTTCTAAGAGAGTTGGCTCCTGAGTACGGACAGTGTCAAAACCTTTGGCCTTGGGATTCGTTTAATCCCTTGGGCCCAGTTATCTGCTGATTCTACAGCCATCCAGGGAAATATCAATCGGCAAAGGAGGCGCCATGAGACGTCCCAAGCTTCATCCCCGATTCGTTTACGCATCTGTCGTGTGCCTTATCCTGTGCACTATGTGTACCGCTCAGGACAGCTTCCCTGGAAAAGACTGGATTTTGGAAAAGAGGCCGGAAAAATTCGGCTATTCATCGGAGAAGCTTGCAGAGGCCAAGAAGTTTGCGGACACGATCGACACAGCAGCGGTCATGGTCATCGTGAACGGAAAGCTCATCTATCAGTGGGGAGATGTGAGCAAGAAGTACATCACACACTCCACGCGCAAGAGTTTCATGAGCGCCCTGTACGGGAAATACGTGCTGGATGGAACCATCGACTTGGACAGGACCATGCGGGACCTGGGGATCGACGATGAGCCGCCTCTAACCGACCAGGAGAAAAACGCCACCATTCGGGACTGTCTCAAGGCCAGGTCAGGTGTGTACCACACGGCCGAGGCGGAGACCGACGGGATGCACGACGTGAAGCCTGAGCGGGGCAGGTTCCATGCGGGCGAGTTCTGGCTATACAACAACTGGGACTTCAATGTCCTGGGAACCATCTTCCAGAAACTGACGGGAAAGAACATTTTTCAGGCGCTCAAGGAGGATATTGCAGACCCCATCGGAATGCAGGACTACCTGCCCGAGGACGGGCGCAGCTTCAAGACCACACGCTCGATCCACGAGGCCTACATGTTCGTGATCTCGGCTCGGGATATGGCCCGCCTCGGCCTGCTCTTCCTGCGGAACGGACGCTGGGATGGACGGCAGGTCATATCGGCGGAGTGGGTCAAAGAGAGCACGACCTATTTTTCGGATGCGACGATCTACCGGTCCGACGGATACGGCTACATGTGGTGGGTGGCCAAACATCACAACAGATATCCTCATTTTCCGAATGTGGAGGTCGCGGAAGGAACCTACTCGGCACGGGGCTACGGCGGCCACTACATCGTGGTGCTGCCGGACAGGGACATGGTGGTGGTACACCGCGTGGACACATTCCAGCAGGAAAATTATGTGCTGCCCGACCAGTTCGGCACCCTGCTCCAGAAGATCCTGGACGCTGAGCTAGACTAGGGGCCATCCCACTCCCCTGGCAGATGTCCTTCTTCAGTCTTTGTCTTCTCGATAGATATAGTTATATGCGATGGCGCTGGCCGGGTTCACGATCTCCCACTCCCCGGTTTTTTTGTTCTTGCGGTATGTCACAGAATTCTCATGGGGATTGAGCCCGCTCGTTGATTCCGTGCCCTCTGATTTCTCTTCCTGAGGGCCGCGTTTCTTGTCCATCGCTTTTCGTTGCCCGCTAGTCTCTGTGCTGGTCTTTTCTAATCTGGTCGGGATTTCCGAGGGGCCAGAGGAGGGGGGATCTGAGAATCCCCTTATTAGCCTGCTCTGTGGTCCCGTCACTCAGCACGATCCGATAGGTCCCCGGCCCGACGCGGCGGTCGTTCCAGATTAGCTTGTGGATGCCCGGCTCGGTCTTGGGTTTGAGTTTGGCCACGGTTTTGCCTTCCCAATCAACGATGTTGAGGGTGAGGGGAGCCTGGCGCTTCTCTTTGATGTAGTAGAAGATCGGCAGCCCGGGACGCTCGTTGGGGGTTCTGAGGTGATTGTCCCCGGTCATGTGATAGTTGCCCCAGCGGGCCCGCTGTGAGGCATAGTCCGTGGGCTTCGATACGACGTCGAAGAGGTGGAAATCTTTGTCCAGCACCTCCGGTGTGAGCTCCTGGAGCGGCCCCACGTTGGTAATCCAGACGCCCCTTCCATAGGTGCCCACAACCAGGTCTTTCTCGCGCGGGTGGACCAGGAGGTCGCGGACCGGGAGCGGAGGCATGTTGTTCTTGAGCGGGAGCCAGGCCTTGCCGCCGTCGAGTGTGAAGTACACGCCGATGTCGGTCCCCACGAAGAGGAGGTCGGGATTCACCCGGTCCTCCCAGATGACGGAGGTGGGGGCTTCGGGCAGCCCTCGGCCGATGTCTTCCCATGTCTTCCCGAGATCGTGTGTGCGATAGATCATGGGCTCGAAGATGTCTTCGCGGTAGCCGGATTTGACCGCATAGGCTGTCTCGAGGTTGTGCTGGGATGCCGCCATCCGGCCGAGCCAGGTGTCTCTGGGGGCGCCGACCGCCGCGAGCTTGTCGGTAACCTCTTCCCAGTCGGCACCGTGGTTTCGGGTCAGGTGCACGCGGCCGTCGTCTGTGCCCACCCAGATCACCCCGGGCTTTACCGGGGATTCGCTGATGGTGGTGATGGTGCAGAACATGATGTGGCCCTGGCCCGCGATCTTGACCGGATCGTTGGAGGTGAGATCGGGGCTGATCTCCTCCCAGGTGGCTCCTCGGTCCGGGGATCGGAGCAGCATCTGGCCGCCCGTATAGACGACATCGCCGTTGTGGGGGGAGAGCACGATGGGGGTCTGCCAGGTGTAGCGGTAGAAGGGTTCGCCTTCGGGGGCCTGAGGGGTGATCTCGGTGCGCTCGCCCTTGAGCTGGTCTTCGCGGTGGTGTTTGCCGAACTGGGTCGTGAAGTAGAGCCAGCGGTTGTTTTCCGGATTGATCGAGGTGTACATCCCGTCCCACATGCCGGAGATGACCCAGTCCTCGGGCCCCACGCTGCCCGACCAGCTGTTGCTGGGGCCTTTCCAGGATTCGTGATCCTGGAGGCCGGCATAGATGTTGTAGGGCTCGGCGTTGTCGACCTCGACATCATAGAGCTCGCCCAGGGGGAAGTGGTAGAAATGGGCCATCGTGCGCCCGCCGTCATAGGAGATGTAGAATCCGCCGTCGCTCCCCAGCATCATGTGCTCGGGATCCTGGGGATCGATCCAGAAGGTGCGTGTGTCGCCGAAGTTGCTGAGGAAGCGTTCCTTCTGGCGCCGCTGCGGCCAGGTCTTGCCGCCGTCCAGGGAGTACTGCTGGCTGACGCCGATGATGAAGACCTTGTCAGGATCCTTGGGATCCACGTTGATCTCGTTGAAGGAATAGGCAGCTTTCCCGCTTACGTCGACCTTGGGATCGCTTACCTTGCGCCAGGTGTCGCCGCCGTCGTCGGAGCGATAGACTTCGCCGCCGATCAGGTCTTCGTAGGAGCGGTCGGTGAACGCATCGAACTCGGCCTCGGATTTTTTCTTGAGCCCCGGTTTGGGATTGAGGTTCTGGATGACGGCGTAGAGGATGTCGGGATCGGCCCGGTGGATGTCTACGCCGATACGCCCCAGGTTACCGCCGGGCAGGCCTGTAGAGAGAATCTCCCAGGTCGCGCCGCCGTCTGTGGTGCGGTGGATGCGGCTACCCGGGCCGCCCGCTTCGTAATGCCAGGGGAAGCGGACCTTGTCGTAGGCGGCTGCGAACAGGATATCGGGGTTGGAGAAGTTCATGACGAGGTCGACCACGCCCACTTTTTGGTTGATGTAGAGGACCTTGTTCCAGGTTTGGCCGCCGTCTGTGGTCTTGAAGACGCCGCGCTCTTCGTTATCAGAGTAGAGATGTCCCATAACGGCTGCGTACACGATGTCGGGATTCTGGGGATGGATGACGATCTTGCCGATGTGGTGGGAGTCAGAGAGGCCCATGTGCAGGAAAGTCTTGCCTGCATCCGTTGATTTCCAGATGCCGTTCCCGGCATAACTGGAGCGGGCATAGGAATCCTCGCCCGTGCCTACCCAAAGGATGTCGGGGGCGGAGGGTGCGACCTCGATGGCGCCTATGGCGTTGACTCCGTAGTCATCAAAGATGGAAAAGAAAGTGGTGCCGTTATTGACCGTCTTCCAGACGCCGCCGTTGCGCGCCGCCACATAGATGGTGTATTTGTGTTCGGCTCCGGGATTCTCCGGGACCGCGATGTCGCCGATCCAGGCGCCGGCCCGGAAGGGCCCCAGGTTGCGGTAGATGAAATCCTTGAACATGTCTTCATTTACTTGAGGGGCTGCCTTGGATGTTGTGGGAAAGATCAATACTGCTGAGGCAATGGCTAGGAGTACCGCGGTCGTGGTTCTCAGGATCGACATATCTCTCCTCCCGTTTTTGTCTGATGTCAATGTGGAAACTCATTGTATGCCACACCCGCTCGCATATCAATTTTTTTCTTTTTGGGGACGGACCATGAAATCTTGCTGATTCCAAGGGAGTTACATGCTAAAATGCCCGAAAAATTGGGCTAAAATGTCCATTTTTGTGGCAAAAATACATCCGTTAGCCCTGGATGGTGCAACTTCCCTTGCCTTCTGGGCTTATTTGGCGATTTTCGGGCCCAAAAATCAAGCAATAAGGCAATATTATCGATGTTTTTAGCCCGTAACTTCTATATTTTCAATAACATTTCGAGGTCCGTCCCCAAATTAAATAATCTCCATGACAGTGGAGACGATGTGGCGGGCGGAGATGCCGTAGCGGTCCATCAGCTCGTCAGGCTGCCCCGAGCGCGGCAGTTCCCTCACGGCCAGGTGCTCGATCCTCGCCTGCCCGGCCAGCGCCAGCGCCACCGCGCTCCCCAGGCCTCCCTGCGGGAAGTGGTCTTCCACCACCACGACTCTACCTCCGGCTGCCTTGGCCTGCTTGATCAGGTTCTCCCGGTCCACAGGCTGCACTGAATACGCGTCCAGCACCCGCACCGGGATGCCGGCCGCCTTCAGCTCCTCGTATGCCTTAAGTGCCTCGAACACGGTGATCCCGGCCGCCACCACCAGGGCCCGGTCCTTGCCGCTGCGCTTCAGCACCTTGGATCCACCGATCGGGAACTTCTCGTCCTGCTTGTACAGGATCGGGGTGGCCGGCCGCGTCGTCCTCAGGTACGCCATGCCCTTCTTCCTGGTCATGGTCTCCATCAGGGCCTCGGTGGATACCGCATCGCTCGGATACAGCACCACACAGTCCGGGATGGGCGTAAACAGGGCCATGTCCTCCAGCCCCATCTGCGAGGGCCCGTCCCCGCCGATGCTCACTCCCACGTGCGACCCCACCAACTTCATGTTGGGCATGGAATAGGCCGCCATCCGGATCTGATCGTGCGCCCGGCTCAGAAACGCAGCAAAGGTCGCCATAAACGGCAGGTATCCCTTGGCCTGCAGGCCCAGCCCCATGCCGACCATGTTCTGCTCGGCGATGTAGCACTGGAACGACCGCTTGGGGAACGCCCCAAAAAAATCATCCGCATAGGTGGAGTTCTTGACATCCCCATCAATGGCCACCACAGTGTTGTTCACCTTCCCCAGGCTGACGAGCGCATTCCCATAGGCCCGTCGTGTGGCCACTGCACCCGTGTACTCGGTCCGCTTGAACGCAAAGCCCCGCTTGAAGACCGGAGCCTTTACTTTCCGCGGCACCTTGACCAGCTTCCTGGCATCGATATCCGGCATCTCCCCCAGCTCTGCCAGGGCCTTCTGCAGGTCCTCTTCCTTCAGGGGCTTGCCGTGCCAGCCGTCCTTGTCTGCCAGAAACGAAACTCCCTTGCCCTTCAGGGTCCGAGCCAGGATCGCCACCGGCTTCTCCGACAGCCGTGCATTTTTCAGGGCCTCCCGGATCTCTGCTACCTTGTGGCCGTCCACCCGGAAGACATCCCAGCCAAAGGCCTTGAACTTCCTCTCATAGGCCCTGAGATTGTGCCCGTGCATGGTTGGCGCCGACTGCGCCAGCCGGTTGATGTCCACCAGGGCCGTCAGGTTGTCCAACTCCATGTCGGCTGCCGTATTGGCCGCCTCCCATACTGACCCCTCCGCGATCTCTCCGTCGCCCATCACCACGTAGGTCCGGCGCCGGGACCCGGCCAGCTTCTGGGCTGCTGCCATCCCCACACCCACCGAGAGCCCCTGGCCCAGCGAGCCCGTGGCCGCCTTGACCCATTTCATCCGGGGAGTGGGGTGTCCTTCCAGCACACTCGTGATCTTCCGCAGGTTCATCAGGCTCGACACCGGGATGATGCCGGCCTCGGCATAGGCCGCCCACAGGATGGGCGCGGCATGCCCCTTGGACAGAACCAGCTCGTCGTTCCCCCAGTCCTGGGGGTCCTTGATGTTGTACTGCATCTCGTCGAAGAACAGACAGGCGGCGATCTCCGCCATTGACATGCAGGTCGTGGGGTGGCCCGACCCGGCCTTGCTGGTCATCTTGAGCGAGTGGATCCGCAGCTTTTTCGCGATCAGATTCAAATCTTTATTCTTACCCATGGCAGTAAACTCCTCCCTTTATCGATCGTATCAGTGGAATAAAAATCTCAAGGCGACTACTACATAACATAATTCAAAACGAACGTAAATACATTGCCCGAAAATGAACGTTAAGGCAGCCGGTGTTCGTACCAGAGTTTTGTGTCCTTGGTGCTGAATCCCAGGGAAGCATACAGGGTTACGGCCTGGCGGTTTTCCTTGTCCACGGTCAGCTCCACGTCCTGTACACCCCGCTCGCGGAGACTCTGGAGGCCGGTCTGCACCAGCTTCTTACCGAGGCCCTGCCCGCGGTAGTCCGGCCTGACACCCACCATGTGGATCCAGCCGTGTGCTCCCCCGCCCCCCTTGTTCCTCTCCAGGATCTGGGGCCATAGATATCCCACTACCTCAGCATCGTCCCGCAGCACCATCACGTCCTGGATGCGCGTCATGGTCATAGCCAGGTAGAATCCGATCTCGTCCGCCGTGTTGGGACAGAATCCCCAGCTTCCCTCGAAGCACAGATTCTGGATATCGGCCAACCGCTGCTCGTCCCCGCCCTGAAAATGTCCGAGAACGAGATTCCCAAAGTCCACCCCGGACTCATTTCGCCTTTCTCTTCCCTCTTCCCGGGCCAGCACCAGGTACCGGCGGACAGGCTCGAAACCGGCCTTGTCCAGGAACTCCAGGCCCCCGGTATTCGAATCCCCCACCAGGACGTGGACATTCTGCGCCCCCAGGGCAGAAGCGCGCTCACACATTCCTTCGACCAGCCGCCGGCCAATTCCCAGGCGCCGGAACCTGGGATGCACGTAGATATCCACCACCACCCGGCCGATGCGCACCTCACGTATCACATCGGCATACGCCACCAGACGCTCTCCCTTGCTCTCGGCTACGAAGAGGTCGGCTTCCGGGCTGGATTGGGGCCGCTGCAGCAGCATGTCAAACTGCCTCCCACCGGCCACGGGTCCCCACAGGCTGTTCTCGCCGGCCCGTACATACAGATCCCTCAGTTTCTCTAAGTCGGCCCGGTTGTAGTTTCTGATCCTGTACATTTGGGGAAACCGGATTGTATCAAAGCAGGAGATATATTACAATTCCCCGAGAGGTGATTCATGGAAAAACAGCCCGCAGATGTCCTGGTCATTACCCCCCACCCCGATGATGCCGAGTTCGGTGCCGCTGGATCGGTTGCCAAGATGGTCCGCCAGGGAAAGACCACCGTCTATGTGGTGGTCACCAACGGAGACAAGGGCAGCTCCGATCCCGATCTCGATCCGGCCGAACTGGTCCGGATCCGCGAACACGAACAGCAGGCCGCCGCCCGGGTCCTGGGAGTGCGCGAGGTCGTCTTCCTGGGCTACCCGGACCAGGGCATTGACGAAACCCCGGACCTGCGCAGGGCCCTCGTCCGCCAGATCCGCACCTTCCGACCCC
>JBGUED010000045.1:0-10522 GCA_041821525.1 Candidatus Aminicenantaceae bacterium
TTGCCATTAACGGCTTCGCCGCGCAGTTCGCGGACAAGCTCTGGGCCCTGATCACTTTCTTCTCGGACGGCCTGGTCTCCTTCGTTTTACTCCTGCCCTTTATCTACCGCAAGCCCCAGTACATCTGGGCGGTCCTGCTGGCGGCCGTACTCTTCACCCTGGCCGGACAGGGGATCAAACACATCATGGACGTACCCCGCCCTCCCAGGGTCCTGGAGCCCCATGAGTTCAGCCTCATCGGCCCTAATTGGGGCCAAAATGCATTTCCCTCAGGACATGCCTCCATGATCTTCAACCTGGTCGGTGTCTTCATCCTCACCACGACCAAGAGGTGGCTGCGCTGGGCTCTCCTCGCCGTGGGCGTCATCATCGCACTCTCCCGTACCGCCGTAGGTGTACACTGGCCGCTCGATGTGGTGGCCGGAGCCCTGATGGGCTGGCTAACCGTCTGGGTCGGCCTGAAGCTCACGCCACACATGCGCTGGGGCTGGAGCGGCATCGGACAGAAGATCCTGGGTGCGGTCCTGATCCTGGCGTGCATCGTGCTGTTTTTTGCGGACTACACCGGATTCACCAACATCATGACCGAGCAGCGCACAATCGCCCTGCTGTTTTTCCTGGTCGGCACCGTGGAATACCTCAAGCTGTACAAAATTTCTATTGACCGGCCCCGCAGAAAAAAGCCGGGTGGATCATATCCGGAGTAGATCATAGGAGCATTATGCTGGACGAACAAAAACTGCTGGAAGCGCTCAAGGATTCCCCTGAAAAAGAACTCGACAGGTTCAAAGCCTTTTTAGATAGCCACACCCTGACCGAGTTCGCAGGCTCAAAGGGCGCCGTCCCCTACTATATGTGCGGGGAGGGCCCGAAAACCCTCATGACCTTTGCGGGCGGCTGGGGAGGCCCGCAGCTCCTGTATGACACGATCCTGGGATTCGAGGGCGGAAACCGGGTGATCGTGATCGACATCTCGACATTTAACGAACCGGACGCCATGACCTCAGGAGTCAACCAGGTCCTGGATCACGAACAGATCGACAAAGTGGTCCTTATCGGTCAGTCCGCCTCCGGGATCACAGCCCAGGCCTATTTCAAACGGAGTCCCGACCGTGTGGAGGGGATGGTCCTCACCAACACCCTTGCCCCTCGGATCGAACGCTGCAAAAAATGGGCCCTGGGGCTCCTCCAGGTTATTCCCATTTCCCTTATGAAAGCCCTGGCCCGAAAAAAGCTCCTTAAGCTCGGTGAATTCGAGAAGGAAGTCGCGCCCGAGGTCCAGGAGCGGAGGTGCTTCGCCGGAGCCCTGTTCGGGGCCATGATGGACCACTACTTCACCCGCCGGAATATCACCAACATGCTCAAGCTGGCCTATGCCTTCAACGAAAGGGACGCCTACACCCAGGGGGAGTTTCAGGGCTGGCAGGGACATGTATTGCTGGTAACGAGCGAAGACGAACCCTATTATCCGGACGTGGAGCTGCTGCAATCCGGCCTGCCGAACACAGAGGTGTTCTTGCTCCCTACCGGGTTCAAACACGTGGCACCCCAGATCCACCGGGATGAGTTCCAAGCCCGGATCCAGGCCTTTATCGACGCGCTTTAAGGGCGCATACTTTTACCGAGCATGCATTTCATAAAAGAGCAGTACATTCGCCAGACCGAAGCCTCCATGGGCCAGGAAAAACTGGAAAAATCAGAACTCGAGATCAAATTCAAGAATTACAAATTCTTCATCGTCGAGACAGAGGTGAAGTACTGAAACCGACCGGATTATTCATTTAAATCCCCCGATCTTGACCATAGGTTCGCCTTTGCTCATGGGGGGAGTGGTGATTATGTACATGATGATGCCATCGTTTGGGGCGATGGCCTCCTGGATGACGTTTCCGAAAAAGTCCGTGAGATAACCCAGGAGCTCCCCCTTCTGTACATGCCGACCGCTGTGCCCCAGGGGATAAAATATCCCGTCATGTTCAGAACGGATATAGGTTGTGGTCTTAACCCATACCGGCTCGAATCTGCGCTCCACAGAGCCGGCCATCATGCCCAGATGCTTCAGGGTGTTGAAGCAGCCAGTGAGGTTGGACTGGATGTCTTCTTCGTCCGTCCTCCCTAACCTTCCGCACTCGGTTGTCAACGATGGCTTCCCCTGGAAGAGTGAGGCGTGGGCACACATGGAGGCAAAATCCCGACGATCGGCTGTCACATGGATTATGACCTTGAATCCGAAATTTATGGCCAACTCCCGGGTCTGGCGGTCCAGCTCAGGATCTCCGGTCTCGGTGTAATAAAGATAGGTCATGAGGTCCTCATTGCCGTCTCCGCAGTGGAGATCGAGGTGATAATCGCACTGGTCCAGGACCTCATGCGTGACCTGATAAGCGATCCTCTCTGTCATGCTGCCGTCGATCTTTCCAGGAAAAACGCGGTTCTGATTTTTCCAATCGTGGGGATTGGTGTAGATCGTCCTTTTGAAATAGGAAGGGATGTTCACCACATGGACCATAATTACTGTTCCCGTCAGATCACTGGGATCGAGGTCTTTCTTCAGCCTTTGAAGTGTCAGGATCGGTACGTATTCATAGCCGTGTACTCCCGCTGTCAGGGCCACTGTCGGCCCTGGTTTGGTTCCCTTAATAATGGTGACCGGGAGCTTGATCTCAGGTCCGTCGGTTCCTTCAGGGACTAAAATGAAGCCGGATTCGATCTGGCCCAGTCCTGCTTCCACTTCGCCGACTTTGACCCTATCCTGTGCCGCGGTAACAAAAGCGAGGCTCCCCAGCAATGCCAGAGCAAGAATAGCTTGCAGAATTCTTCTCACACCTTCCCCCTTACTCTAGTCGATCTTCGCAGCCTCAATGTCTCTCCCCGACTGGTGCAGGACCAGGCCGGCATACCTGTCCAGGATCTCGGCTCCGACCTCGATCTCTTCCTTGATCTTCTGCAGCTCATAGGAGGTGTCCAGCATGTGGAAGCCGATGTCATCGGCTCCAATATTCATGTTGGAGAGGACGACAACTCCGATCTTCTCTTTCTTGATAAATCCGCAGAACGTCCTGTATCCGCCGGTCCCGCCGTTGTGCCATACGATCCGGGTCTTCCCATTGTCCTGGATGTGCCAGGCCAGGCCAATGCTCATGTCCCTTCCGGCCTCGACGCGCTCCTCATGAGACATGTCCATGGCATCCGACAGAGGCGTTCGTTTCAGCCCCATGTTGGCAGCCAGGAACGTGAGCATGTCCCGGGCGGTGGAGCGGATGGCCCCGGCGCCCGCGAGCGTGGGGATGTCCCAGCCGGAGACCTCACCGGCGGTATTATGCCCCCGCGCCAGCCTCTCCTGCAGCTCTTCCGTGAATGTGATCACGGTGCTATCCATCTCCAGGACATCACAGATGCGTTCTTTCATCAGCTGCTCGTAGCCCATCCCTGCCCCAAGTCCCAGGATGTGCCCGAGGAGCCCCATTCCCAGGTTGGAATATTCATATTTTTCGCCGATATCTCTCGTCAACGTGTATCCCGAGATGAACTCGTACATGTCCTCCACAGTGTAGTCAGCATAGGGATTGCTCGGGTCGGCGGGCCTAAAATTCGTGGGCATCCGGGCGAGTGCCGAGGTGTGGGTAGCCAGGTGTTCCAAGGTGATCTTGGCCCCGTTCCGTGAGGGCACCACCACAGCCTCAGGAAGATGGCCTTCGACCAGATCCCCCAGCTCGAGCTCCCCCTTCAGGACCATATCTGCCAACAGGATGCCCGTGAATACCTTAGAGATGGACCCGATCTCATAGACAGAATCCTCATCCACCGGCCGTTCACTGCTCAAGGCCATGGTCCCGGAGCTGAAGTATTCCCTGTTTCCTTTCTCATCGATAAATCCCACCACGATGCCTACGGCAGTACCGTGATCTATGCGCTGCTGGATGTTTTCCTTCACCTCATCCAAAATGTAGGGCGGCCTGGTTCCGCAGGGGGCCAACACGAAAGAAAGACAGAGGAGGACCGCGAGAGCCAGTGCAGCCGGTCGCGTTTGGAGATTCACTCTTTTATGCATACTGCGCTCCTTGTTGAAGTGAAGGTGGTTCCTTCTCTTCCTGCGCTTTCGACCTTCAGCGGCTACTTGTCTTCCGCCTTCAGCACGGCGGCAAAGGCACTCTGCGGGATCATGACCGCCCCGACCATCTTCATGCGCTTCTTGCCCTTCTTCTGCTTCTTGAGGAGCTTCTGCTTGCGTGTGATATCTCCGCCGTAGAGCTTGGCGGTCACGTCTTTCCTGAAGGGAGCGACGGTGGACCGCGAGATGATATTCCCGCCGATGGCCCCCTGGATCGCGACCTTGAACTGGTGGCGGGGGATCTCGTCTTTCAGCCGGTCGCAGATCTTCACTCCCCAGTCCCGGGCCTTGTCCCGGTGCACGATGAGGGAAAGCGCATCGACCTGCTCACCGTTGACCAGGATGTCCAGCCGCACCAGGTCGCTCGCCCGGTAGTCGATAATCTCATAGTCAAAAGACCCGTATCCCTGGGTAATGGTCTTGAGGGTGTCATAGAAGTCGTAGATGACCTCAGCCAGCGGCATGTCCATGACGAGCTCGAGGCGCCCCGGCGTGTGGTAGTTGGTGCGCGGATTGCTGCCACGGCGGGACAGGCACAGTTTCATGATCACTCCCATGTATTTCTCGGGGAAGAGCAGGGAAGCTTTGATATAGGGCTCTTCTGTGCCCTGGATCTGTGAGGGATCAGGGTAATACTGGGGATTGTCGATAGTGAGCTTTTCCCCGTCCTTGAGAGTGAACTTGTATTCCACGCTGGGCACGGTCATTACGATCGACTGGTCGTATTCCCGGTCCAGGCGCTGCTGAAAGATCTCCAGATGCAAAAGCCCCAGGAAGCCGCACCGGAATCCCTGCCCTAAGGCCGCGGACGAGTCCTTCTGATAGGTCAGGGAAGCATCGTTGAGCTCGTATTTTTCCAGGGCCTCACGCAGCGACTGGTATTCGTCGGAGGCCATGGGATAGATGGAGGAAAAGACCACGGACTTGGCCTCTTTGAATCCGGCCAGGGGTTCGGTGGTGGGATCCGCATCCAGAGTGATGGTATCCCCGATCCGGGTGTCTCCCAGCTTTTTGATGCCGGCCGTGATGTATCCCACCTCGCCCGAGGTCAGGTACTCCTTGGGTCGACGGGTAATCTGGAAGAGCCCCACCTCCTCCACCTTGTAGGTCGCCTGATTGGACAGGAGGCGGATGATATCTCCATGCCTCACACTCCCCTCAAAGACGCGGCAGGCGATGATGGTGCCCCGATACGAGTCGTAATGCGCATCGAAGATGAGGGATTTGAGCGGAGCCTCAGGGCTGCCTGTGGGCGGAGGAACATGCCGGACAATGGCTTCGAAGATCTGGCTTATCCCGGTCCCTTCCTTGGCGGAGCACAGGATGGCCATATCCGGATCGAGCCCCAGCTCGTTTTCGATCTGTTCCTTGGTCCTGTCAATGTCGGCGGAGATGAGGTCGATCTTGTTTATGATCGGGATGATGGTCAGGTCGTGTTCCATGGCCATGTACAGGTTGGCCACGGTCTGGGCCTCCACACCCTGGGAAGCATCCACCAGGAGGAGGACGCCCTCGCAGGAGGCCATGGCCCGGGACACCTCATAAGAAAAATCCACGTGGCCGGGCGTGTCGATCAGGTTGAGCTCGTAGTCCTGGCCCTTTTTGTCCGTGTAGGGCAGGGTGACCGTCTGGCTCTTGATTGTGATCCCGCGCTCCCTTTCGAGGTCCATGGTATCCAGGATCTGATCCCGATATTCTCTCTGGGAGATCAAGCCCGAAGCCTCGATCAGCCTGTCTGCCAGCGTAGACTTCCCGTGATCGATGTGGGCTATGATGCTGAAGTTTCGTATATGAAGCATGTGCGTCGCTCTCTTTTTTTTGCAAAGGGTATTCTACCACATTCAGAGGAAAATTCTTCATTCCGGCTTTTACGGACCCATGCCTGGGCCAGACCTGAAGCGACGCGATTCCCGAATTATTCGAAACGGATCGTGACACTCCCCTTGGTGTTGATCGTCTGGGGAATATCAATGCCGGCCGAAGGGACGAAGATAATACCCTCGGCCTTGGCCTCTGTCTCGTAGAGTATGAACATGCCTTTCTCGAGGGCAAAATACATGTTCCCTGTGGTCGTGGTCTCTCTTTCCAAGTTGAGGAGTGTCCCCTGCTGCTCGAAATCGCCAGTCAGCGTGCTCTTGTCCGTGAATTCGATCCTGAGGCAGGTCAAGCCGTCTTTTTCTACCTCTTCAACCAGCGTATAGGTGGTCTCATTGTCGGCCCGGAGTGTACCGCCTCCCAGGGGGACATCTTCGCCTTGTGTATCATTCCAAGTGTCCCCGAACTTGACAGGCTTGTCGGGCAGCTTGGGAAATGAGCCCTTCACTCCCAGGATGTAGAGGTCTTTTGTGAGCACCTCTCCCGAAGCGGTGGTCACCTCCGGCAGAACATCGAAGCCCTCAAATCCCTCGGCCTCACCATCCGGCAGCAGCACGAACTTCGCCTTTTTTCCGACGAGCGCGGAAAAATCCGCAGATGCCGATCCCATGTCACTGGAGATGTCTTGAGTCCTCTCGCCCATCTCCACCTCGATGGTCAACCCTTTCTCCTTGTCGGAAGACAGGACGACATACGTGTCCGTACCCTCGGACTGGATGTCCGCAACGACCTCGGTCCCCATCTGGTTGGTTACCGTTTCTGTGGTTCCCGAGCTGACCATGACGAACGTGGTCCCCTTTTTCATCTGATACTTCAGTTCGTAGAGTTTTTGAGCCGAAGAGTCCTTCTCTGCAGCCGAGGTCAAAGAAAACAGGGCGGCCAGAACCAAAAGCATCAGTGCGATGGATGATAATGTCTTTTTCATGCTTACGTCTCCTCTCTTTCTAAGTTCCCGTACTCATAATACCATACGGGAGAGATCCATGTGAGTTCGATTCCAAATACGGGTGATCTCCCGATTTTATTCAGGCCGGACGCTGAGGGATTCAATATGTCGATCAAGATGGGGTCTTCAGGTATCAGAATTCATAGGCGATTCCGATCCCCACGCCAAAGCCACCTATATCAATTTCAAAATCGACCGCAAAATCCCCCGGAGTCAGTTCACACACAGAGTAATTGGCGTACAGGTCGATCAACAGGCCTTTCGTGATCTTCACATAGGTGCCGATCCCAGCCAGATAGGCCCTCCCTACTTCTTCCGCTTCACCGATGGAATTCGATTCATTAAATTGATAAGCGCCCAGGCCCGCGGCCAGGTAGGGGCTCAAGCTTTTTGCCTGCCATCGGTACCGTATCCCACCTCCCAGAGGAGTGATTTTCAGCTCGGTTTTTTCTCTGGTGAAAGTGAGCTCCCCTTCCCGGGAAAAAGAGCTTCCTCCAAACCAGACCTCGAGCCCCTTCCAGACGCGTATACTCACCTCTCCGCCATACATAACGCCGCCGCCGTAGATGTCCCTGAACACCTCATCGCTGGGACTAAAGTATTGTGCCTTGAACTCCAGGATGATGTTGGCCGCACTGGCTGTTCCCGATGCACACAGCAGAACCACGATCACTCCTAATATCTTTCTCATTTTTTTCACCTTTCTCACTTGACCGTAGTAAAGACTGGATCGCTTTCTCTGTTCTGATGGTTCACTGCGACGAGAGCATAGGTATACTCCTCTTCTTGGTTGACTAGTCTATGCTGGTATTCCAGAGTATCGGCATTGATCTCAGCCAGCAGGGCCTGGTCTTTTCCCTCAACACGATAAATCCAGTATTTCGCGATGTCCTGATCATGGGGATTGGCCTGCCAGGTGAGCACATTGATATACTCGGCCTGTAATAGTGAACGATTCAATGTCTTCTGTCCCAAAAAGTTCAATGGGGCATGAACCAGCCTGGTATAGACCTGAACCTCGACCTCGGAATCCATTCCATTATTATTTGCAGCCAGTACGCGTATTGTATGGAGGCCGTCTTCCGCAGAGGTTGCATCCCAGATAAAGGTGTAAGGCGTCGTGCCTTGAGTCGCCACCAAGGAATCATCAATGTAAAATTGCACATATCGTATCCCCGTGCTGTGACTAGCCTTGACTTCGATCGGGACAGATCCCAGCACCGTCGATGAGGGCCTGGGAGAAACAATAGCAACAGTTGGGGCATATTTATTTTTTAGGACCTTCAGGCTGCCGCCCAGGAAGACTTTGTTTCCAGATGCAGCGACACTCTTGGGCCACTCGCTGCTGTAAGAGTATGCCCAATGCGGATCTTGGGGATCATAGACATACATGACCATGAGTCTATCCAGGGTCAAATAGGCAAAATCTCCGGATATTGCCAGTTTATCGCATCTGGTCGGGAAAAAAGAAATATAGTTGGGAAAGATGGGATTAGAGATCTCGAGTATTCTTAACCGATCTCCTGTCATATAGATTATATCTCCTTTCAGGACCAGGTCTGATGCGTAGCCTGGCTCCTTCCAAATCCCTTTAAACACAGCAGAAGGATAGCGCGGATCTGAGACATCGATCACCCTCAGACCGACATGGGCTGTTCTTTTATCCTGAGAAATTTCCGACAATGCCATGTAGGCATAATCACCTGAAACACCCATGCCTCCGAAATGAAAGGAATCATTGATGCAATCATAAACACCCAATTTCCGTGGCTCCAAGGGATCAGATATATCAATGCAGCACAGGAATCCCCGTCTGGAATCCAAGTACCACAGGTTCCCTGATACATACGCATAGTCACCCTGCACAGCGACACCGTTGACATTGTAAGACAAATCATTCTCTTCTGATAAATCCAGGCGGGCCACCAGCACAGGAGAATTCGGAGAGGAAATATCCACGACATCGAGGGCCGCATGAGATGTACAGTACACATACTTCCCGGATAAAGCCAAAGCACCGGACCCAGTGAATTCACACACACCGGCTTCAACAGGATTCGAAGGATCGGATACGTCCATTATGCGCAGGCCGCCTCCTCCAGAGGCCATGTAAACATAGTTCCCGGAGGCCACCGTTGAGATACCAAAGGAGGAAGGACTGCCTGGAGTCTCGAACGTACCCATTTCGGAGGGATGCCCGGGATCTGAGACATTCAAGAGCGAAAAGCCGGTTGAAGTTCCTGATGCTCCAACCAGACTCCCATTGACCTCCAGGTCTTTGGCACCCACCAACTCACACTCTCCGATATAGGACGGAGCCGAAGGAGAAGCGATGTTGAGTGTCACAAGTCGCATTCCCATGTCATCATACAGATAGGCTGTGATCCCACTCACTGTTATGGTTTTAAATAAACTGTTTGACTCGACATAACTTCCTTCTTTTTTAGGTTTCATGGGATTTTTGGCTATGTTGACGGCCGTCACCTTGCTGGTGTCGCTGGTATCATTTCGCTGACTGACATAGGCATAGCCATCGGCGGTAACGTCCATACCAGCGGCAACATAATCCTCTTCCAGCTCCCAGGTCCCCACCAAGCTGGGAACAGCAGGAGAGGAGATGTCGATGATCTCCAATCCATAAGGGTAATCCGGGGTATCCGGATATTTGTAGTACTGACATTCACAGATGGCATACTTGCCCCAAAGCGCGACATCCAGGACGTGTAAGCCAATTCCCCTGTACTCCCCATGGATCACAGGATTGTAAGGATCTGAGACGTCATAGATCAGAAGTCCCCTATCATAGGCCGCCAGATAAGCAAAGCCCGAGGACAGAGATAATGACCGGAGAGCACTCCCACTCATGTACTCTGATGCCACTTCAATGGGACTGCTGGGATCCGAAATGTCGACAATCTTGAGACTGCTGAAAGTGACTATGTAGGCATATTTTCCCGAGACCGTGATATCCTGTGGGCTTCCATTGAGGTTTAACTCCCCGACCACGGAAAGCGAGTCAGGTGAGGACATGTCCAACGCCTGGAGGGCTTCTCCGTTTCCGATCCATGCCAGGTTCCTGGCCGGATCCAGCGCAGACGCACTGCATTCCCCATAGGGCCACACGCCAAGGAGCTGCATGGGAGGCGAGGCTTGACCGGAAGTGACATCTACCCCGGGCGACTGATTCTCCGGAGCGAAAGTGAGGACAGGAATCAAGATAGTCATCCCGACAAAACACATCAAAGTGACAATTCGATTTCTCATGGGAGCAACTCCCTGATTTGGTTTTGTTTCCCTTGCTCGAGAGGCATACAATATAAATATTGGATGGGCATGTCAAATCTCCTTCCGTTGGAAACTGGTGATTGAGTTTTGGCCCCTAATATGATATTCAGACTTCAGCTATGGCAGGTCGAAAATTCATAAATTCCCGTGCAGAAAAAGTGCGTGTTCTGAAAAGACCGAAACACAATATCTCGAGACTGGACATCGACCCGGACGCTCTTAAGATCATCTACCGTCTCAATTCACAGGGATTCATCGCCTACTTGACCGGCGGAGCGGTCCAGAACCTGATGCAGGGGATAACC
>JBGUED010000046.1:0-10491 GCA_041821525.1 Candidatus Aminicenantaceae bacterium
GATCTTGGAGAATCAGAATAAGCTCGGCATCATCCCCCCGAACACCAAACTCACCGAACGCATCGACGAAATTCCAGCCTGGGATTCCCTTAACGCCCTGGAGAAGAAACTCTACGCACGCCAGATGGATACCTTTGCCGCCCAGATGGAGTTTGTGGACTCCCAGATCGGCCGCGTTGTCGAAGCCCTGGAGCGGATCGGTGAACTGGACAACACTTTGATCTTCGTGACCGCCGACAATGGCGCCAGCGGCGAAGGCGGCCTGGCCGGCACCTTTAATGAGACCTATGTTCTCAACGGCCTTCAGACGCCGTTCGAGGCCAACCTCCGGCACTATGACAACTGGGGAGACGAAACCACCTATCCCCATTATCATGCAGGCTGGGCCATGGCCGGCAACACCCCGTTCCGCTACTTCAAGCAGAGCGTACACCGCGGCGGGCAGCACGATGCCCTGGTGATCCACTGGCCCAACGGCATCCAAGCCAAAGGCGAAATCAGGAACCAGTACCACCACATCGCCGACATCGCACCCACCATTCTCGAAGCAACCGGAGTGGAGGCGCCAGAAACATACCACGGTGTCGAGCAGCTCCCCCTGGATGGTTCCGCCATGAACTACTCCTTCGACAATCCTGATGCTCCCAATGCCAAGCAGCGCCAGTATTACGAGATGTTCGGCAACCGGGCCATCTGGTCAGAAGGCTGGAAGGCCGTGATCCTCCACGCCAAACGCATGCCCTGGGATGTGAACGTCGTCCTCCCCTTTGAACAGGACGAGTGGGAGCTCTACCATGTGGCCGAGGACTTCTCAGAGAGTACCAACGTAGCGGACCAGTATCCCGAAAAATTGGCCGAGCTCATTGAGATGTTCGACGAAGAGGCCTGGAAATACAACGTCTACCCACTCTACGACGACATGATCATGCGGCTGGCTAAGCAGCAGAGCCGCCTGTTCGGCGACCAGAAGGATTTTGTCTACTATGCGCCCGGAGCCTTTCGCATTGCAGAGAAAGCTTCGGCACCCGTCAAGGACCGCTCCCATAACATCGTCACCAAGATAGACCTCAAGGGCGATGAGGAAGGAGTGATCGTGTGCGTGGGCGGCATGACCGGCGGCTTCACCATGTTCATCAAAGACGGCCGGCTCCATTACGACTACAACTTCCTGGACGGGGTTTACTACACCCTCAAGTCCCCTCTTTTGCCCAAAGGACCAACAGAGCTGAAGTTCAATTTTATCAGAAGCGGCCCCTTTGCCGGCACCGGAGAGCTCTATGTCAATGGCGAAAAAGTTGACGAATCCGACATGCCGCTAATGCACATCAGCACCTATTCCCTGGCCGAGACCTTCGACATCGGCCGCGACACAGGCACCCAGGTGTCTAAGCTCTACACCGGTCCATTCCCGTTTAAGGGGGCCTTGGACAGGGTTATCATAACGCTGACGGATTGACCTTGCATCATTGCGAGCGCAAACGAAGCAATCTCATGATGATTATTGAGAAACACATTGAGATTGCTTCTGCACTGCGCGCCTCACGCTGACAATTATTTGCGCTGCAGTCACGATCAGGGGATGGGCTGGATCAGACGATGGGCGGCGCAACAGCAGACATGAGCTTCTGCTTTAAGAGGCCGTTGCGCTTGACGGGCTTGTCGTTCTGGATCGCGATGTGCAGGGCTTTGAAGGTGCCCACCACACAGCTCAGCTTCTTGGCCCGCGTCAGCGCCGTGTAAAACAGGTTGCGCTGCAGCATGATGTAGTGCTGCGTCATGAGCGGCATCACCACGGCCTGGTACTCGCTGCCCTGTGACTTGTGTACGGTTATGGCATAGGCATGCACCAGCTCGTTCATCTCCTCCCGCGAATAGGCCACAGCACGGCCGTCAAACTCCACCACCACCGTGAATAATTTCCGGTCAAAATCCTTGACCGAGCCGATGTCGCCGTTGTAGATGTCCTTGTCATAGTTGTTACGGACCTGCATGACCTTGTCCCGCAGCCGGAACTCCCGGTTTCCGACCTGCAGGCCCTCGCACAGTGGATTGAGCGTCTTCTGGAGCTCGCGGTTCAGATTGTCCACACCCACCAGTCCCCGGTACATAGGGCTTATGACCTGGATCTGGGGCGACAAAGGATCCAGACTCAGCTTCTGCGGGATGCGTGACGAACACAGGCTCAAGATCATCTGGAAGGCCTCCTGTTCATCCTCTTTGTACATGAAGTAGAAATCTGAGTCCCGGTCGCCTTTTTCGGGCAATATCAGCTTCTGCCCGTGGTTCACAAGGTGCGCGTTCTGGACAATGAGGCTCTCCCTCTCCTGACGGAAGATCTCGTCCAACCGCACCACCGGGATCCGGCCCGACTCGATGATGTCCCGCAGGAGCGTACCAGGACCCACGGAGGGCAGCTGGTCCTTGTCCCCCACCAGCACGAGCCGCATCCAGCGCGGGACGGCCTTCAACAGGTGATACATGAGCGGCAGGTCCACCATGGAAAACTCGTCGATGATCAGGGCGTCCCCTTTCAAGGGATAACCTTGCCCCCGCCGGAATGTGCCCTGCCCGGGAACGAACTCCAATGTTCGATGGAGGGTCTTGGCCTCCCTGCCCGTGGCCTCGGACAACCGCTTAGCCGCACGCCCTGTTGGTGCCGCCAGCAGTACTGCCCGCTCCCACTGCCGGAAAATCTCCACCACCGCCCGGATGATGGTGGTTTTGCCGGTCCCCGGCCCCCCGGTGATCACCAGGATGTTCGCGCGGATGCTCTGCCGGATGGCCTCCTTCTGGAGGGGCGAGAACTGGATCCCCATGTCCCTCTCCACCTTGCCGATGGCCGCATCCACGTCAAAGTCCGGAGCCTGGCCCGGGAAGGACATCAACTGCTCCAGATAATGCGCCACATCGTCTTCGGCCTTCTTGTAAAACGGCAGATACACGGCCCGCCCTGCCTCCATGTCTTCGGTAACGACCAGTTTCTCCGAGAGCAAGGCTTCGATCGCCTCTGCTGCGCCCTCCTGCGAGACTTCGAGCTCACCGCAGCACGACTCGACCAGGTCATTTTCCAGCGAAAAAACATTCCCCTGCTCGCTGTCTTTCTCCAGCAGATAGACGATGAAGGCCTTGACCCTTTCCGGAGCGCTGGGGCTCATCCCCAGCTTGAGCGCGATCTGGTCTGCGGTCTTGAAACCGATCCCCCAGATGTCATGGCAGGCCTGGTAGGGATTGGTCTTGAGCACATGGAACGAGTTCTTGCCGTACTGCTTGTAGATCTTGGTGGCCAGTGTGGTGGAGATGTTGTGTTCCTGGAGGAAGATGATCAGCTCCCGGATGTCTTCGTGTTCGGCCCAGGATTTTTTGATCTCGCGCAGCTTGACCCGCCCCACCCCTTCGACCTTCCCGAGTTTGCCAGGATCGGTCGAGAGGATATTTATCGTGTCCGGCCCGAACTTCTTGACAATGCGGCGGGCCAGCACCGGGCCGATCCCCAGGATCATGCCTGAGGCCAGGAATTTCTCGATGCCCTTCTCGGACGAGGGCAGGACCGGTGTGAAGTTTTCCACGCGCATCTGGCGCCCGAAGCGTGGATTCAGCTCCCACTCGCCCTTGACCTTGAGCACCTCCCCCGGCGAGAGCGGGGGGAAGCTGCCGATGATGGTCACCTGTTCGCCGTCTTCCGGTAGGAAGCGGCACACCGTGTACCCGGTGTCCGGGCTGTAAAATACTATGGACTCGATGGTACCGGTCAGGAATTCCATCCTCTTCTCTACTTTGCGAGCCGCACCGCAGCGCCGACGCACAGGCCCAGCTCCCCGGCAGCAGATCCCTCGCATACGGCCAGCTCCACCAATCCCACGCTCCCGATCAGAAACAGCGGCTGCCCCTTTTTTCCCTGCGAATAGCTCTCCTTGAAAGGCAGCAGCACGCCTCCAGCTTCACACTGCAGGCCGCCCATCCGGTCACCGGCCAGCTTTTCCAGCTGCTGCGCCGACACGTTGGTGATGGCGTTCCCGAACTTGTCGATGTACACCACCTGTCCCATGATCGCATCTCCTCCCATTTCCGCCGCGGGCAGGTCCAGCTCTATATAGGAGACGCATTCCGGGCCGAATTTTTCGCAGGGAACACCAAGCGTCAGTTGGGCCGCTGCCGGCGCCATGCGGTCACGGCCCTCAAAAGTGCGGCTTATCTCCAGCAGAAAATAGCTCTTCTCCTGCAGGTAGCGCACGGCAAGGGGCGGATCGTCCTGGAGCACACGGGTCAGCACTCCGTTATCCGGAGCGATGAAAAAATAGTTACTCTGCGTGGCCGCCAAAAGCACCTCACGATGGCTCCCCACTCCCGGATCCACGACCACCACAAAGACGGTCCCCTCGGGGAAGAACCTGTAGGCTGCCCACAGCTGAAACGCGGCCGTCTCCACTCCGAAGGATGGAACCCTGTGGGTGATGTCAACCAGATTCACTTCCGGATTGATCCCGAGGATCACGCCTTTCATGGAAGAGACAAAAAAATCTTCTTCCCCAAAATCCGTGAGCAGCGCTATAACCGATCGTTTCATTTTAACCCCATGGTATTTCATAAAACACCGAGGGGTCAACAAAACCCTCACCTTTCCTGACATGAACGCTTGAAGAACCCCCCGTTTCATGATAATTTTTGCCTAATGAAGTTTCTCAAGGTCCTGCTCAACTCCCTGCTCACCGGACTGTTCTTCTGCTCGCTGGTCGCGCTCTTAATCCAGGACCTGAACATCAACCTCACATTTGACCTGTGGTCCTTTCTCCAGCTCAGCCTGTATCTGATGCTGGTCTACGGGCTCCTGGTGGCGCTGGTGGGAATCCTGGCATTCTTCGTCTCACAGTTCTTTGCGGGGCGGTCCCTAAAGATCGCGCTGGTCTCCCCCAGTTTCCTTATCATCGGGTTCACCGCAGTCACCATTTTGGTCTATTTTTTGCTGATACAGAACTTCCGGCATTTCGCCTCCCTGTTCTCCCCGGAGGTGAGTGTCCTGCTCAACCGACAGCAGGTGACGCTGGCCTTCCTGGCGGTGCTCGGCCTGCTGGTCATCATCTCGGGCCTGGGATACAAAAAACGGATCGTCTTCTACATCCTTTATTTTGTGTTTTTCGGGTTTAGCATGGTCTACATCGTCCGCCTCAGGATCCAGTATCCTCAGTACTCAGAGCCTAAGACCCTGGCTGCACTCAGCCCCAAACCGATCGACAAGCGGCTGACCGTCATCGGGATGGAGGGGTTGAGCATCGACCTGCTAATTACGTTCCTGACCGAGGACAAGCTCCCCAACTTCAACTTCCTGATCGAGAACGGCAGCTGGGGAACGCTGCAGAACTTCACGCCCACCGAGATGGTGTTGCTCGACACCTCGTTCAACACCGGCAAGCTTCCCGCCAAGCACCGCCGCCTTTCGTCCTGGGAGTATTCCTTCCTGAACCTGAAACCAGCGTATGAGGTCGTGCCCCGCTATCTTTTCTTCAAACAGCTAACCCGCATCAGGCTGCTGTCCGAGCGGGAAGCGCCTCAAACCCAGTACGTCAAGGACATCTGGGACATCTTCCAGGCCAACGGCACGCCATACCTCGAGCAGGGCTGGACCCTGCGCCCTGATCGCACACCCATCACTCCGGAGGCGGAGACCTCGTTTAACCGGATATACGAGGACCTGCGCTTCGACACCAGCGAGGTATACAGCAAACTCAAGCAGGCGCTGTGTTCCGACATCATGCTGGAGAGCAGCGTGGTGGCGGAAAGGGAGCAGTCGCAGCCCCAGCTTCTATACTTTCAGCTGCCGGGGCTGAACTCCGCGGAAAGATACTTCCTCCAGTACAGCTACTCGGAGCTATTCGGCGAGATCGATCCGGAACAGCTGATGAGATACAGCACGGTCATCGAGCGCTACTATGAGTACTATGATGAGGTCATCGGAAAGTACCTGGCGGCCAAAAAAGAGGATGAACTTCTGGTGGTGTATTCCCCCCACGGAGTGGACATGCTCCCTGTGTGGAAGCGCATCTCAGAGTGGATATTCGGCGATCCCGAGGTTTCAGGCTACCACGAGGGCGCGCCCGAAGGTGTAATTTTTTTCCTGGGGAAGGATATCGCCCCCGACCGCAACATCACGGAGATGCACATCATAGACGTGACCCCCACACTGCTCCACTACCTGGGGCTGCCGGTGGGAAAAGACATGGACGGCGTGGTCAACAGCGCTGTCTTTGCCAAGGAATTCAAATCCGAGCCGGTGCTCTACATCTCCTCCTACGAAGAGCACGACATCAAAAACGATTCCCAATAGGATTCACCTACTTATTCATCCGAATTCATCACTCACGGGCCGAGAAGGTGGAGCGGCAAGGATATGGTTCATGAGCTGTAGTGCACGACAGCGATTGGACCGTGACGATGTGGAGGCGCTTAAATCGGTTCGTGATGGATGAATTCAGTTGATGGTGTGGAGGATGCGGCCCCACCTGGCCTTCGGAAAATACTGGGCCAGCCTCCCCAGCCGGTCCCGCAGGCTGGTGTGCAGGTGTGTGTTCTCCTCCGCATCATAGGAAAAATAGATCACCCACGGCCGGCCTTTGATGTAATCGAAGGGAAGGAATCCCCAGTAGCGGCTGTCATAGCTCTCGTCGCGGTTGTCGCCCATCACAAAATAATGGCCCGGAGGGACCTCCAACGGACCGAAGTTGTCGCGGATCAGGTCGTCATAGCGGTAGTACTCATGCTCCTGGAATATGCGGTCGTCCTTGTGCAGCTTAAACGACTCTGCTACCGGATCGCCGTTGATGTACACCTGCTTGTCCTTGATCTCGATCTCGTCCCCCGGGATCCCGACTACACGCTTGACCAGATCTTTGCCCGGTTCCTCCAGTGATTTGAAGACCACGATGTCATTGTGTTCGACGCTCTTGCTGGGCAGTATCTTCTCTTCGAACGGCAGGACCGGTTCTGCGTAGGCCATCTTGTTGACCAGCAGGAAATCACCGATGAGCATGGTGTTTTCCATGGACCCCGTGGGCACTTGAGACGCCTGTGCCACAAACGTCATGACAAAGAACACAAAAATCGCGGTCTCTGCGATCAGTTCGAAGTATTCCCGCAATACGCTCTGTTCCCGCTTTTTCTGTTTTCTCTCTTCTTTCGTCATCTTCCGATCCAAATTTTCGCATTCCATAGAATATATACGCCGCATAATAGCATCCGTTGCTTTAATTTTCCACCCCATCCCCATAACAAGAAGGAGGACGAAGGCCGAAATGTTTTCCCTCGCTGGGGGAAAACATTGTGTTTTTCCAACAAGACCACTATTCAATTTGCTAGGAGAGAAGGTGTGTTGGGAATAATCCTCGTGAGGATGGACGGGTACTCTCAAAACGTATAGGGAGAGAAGGAGTAGGGGGAAAAACCGTCGAGAGGAGGAGCGGGCATGGTTCATCGACCGCAGGGTGATGAGAGCGACGACGAGCGTCGAAATGTTTTCCCTCGCTGGGGGAAAACATTGTGTTTTTCCTCCTACTCCTTCTCTCCTCTCTTAAATTAAAGTATCATAAAAACACGATCATGAACTTCACCATTTTCGGCTACCCCAAAACCGGCAAGACCACTCTGTTCAATCTCCTGACCGGGGCCGATATCGAGGTGACCTCCTATGACAGCGGCAAGAAAGAGCCTCACCTCCGAACTTGTCCGATACCCGATCCCAGGCTCGAAAGCCTGGCTGCGTTGTATCCTGAAAAGGAGAAGAAGCCGGCCCACATCGACTATATCGACCTGGCCGGGATGGCCTTCGGCGAGATCAAGAGCGAATCCTATCTGAGCCATCTGCGCAAGGCAGACGGCCTGGCTCATGTCGCACGTGGATTTCGTGACCCGGCAGTCCCTCATATCCGCGATGAGATCGCCCGGGGCTGGACATAAAGGGCATGGAAGAGGAGATGATCCTGGCCGATCTCATGTCTGTGGAGGCACGGCTGGAGAAGCTGGACATTGAGCTGAAGCGGGGAAAGACACCGGAATGGGAAAAGGAACACGGCCTGCTGACCCGTCTGAAACAAGAGCTGGAGCAGAACATCCCGGTGCGGGACCTCACCTTAGCGGAAGCAGAGGAAAAATTCCTGCGCTGCTTTGCGCTTTTAAGCGGCAAGCCCCTTTTCCACATGCTCAATGTCGACGAGGAAGACATCTCCCACCTGGACAGGCCGGAGGAGTTCTTCTCCCCCTCTTTTCAAAACACGACCGTCCTGGCCTTCTGCGGCAAGATCGAGAAGGAGATCCAGGATCTGGACCCGAAGGAAAAAATCCTGTTCCTGGAAGAATACGGTCTGAAAGAGCTGAGCGACGCCAGGTTCCTCAGAGCTTCCTATGAGCTCCTGGATGTCATCACCTTCTTCACGATCGGGAAAGAGGAAGTCAAGGCCTGGACCATCTCACGGGATATCCCGGCCCAGGAAGCGGCAGGTGAGATCCACACAGACATCCAGAAGGGCTTCATCAAGGCCGAGGTGATCCCCTGGAAAGAGCTGCTCGATCACGGCTCGTTCCAGGCTGCCCGGGAAAAAGCAGCCGTCCGGCTGGAGGGGAAGACCTATCCCGTGCAGGATGGAGACGTCATTCTCTTCCGCTTTTCGTCTTGATGTCATGGCGCGGGGACGAAGGTTAGGGGAAGTATCTGAGATTGCATCACTCTGTTCGCAATGACAGAACGTTCACTGCATTCGCAATGACAGGATGGCTCGCAATGATAGCGGGAGTTGATTTGCATATAGACAGAATATCCATATAATACCTAGGTTTATTAACTAGTGAATAAATCAACTGGATGATTCGCGGTTTCATGGATTGAAAGTGTCGGCAATTCTTATGAATAATGCAGGAAAGAGGAGAAGGAAATGAGTCAGGGAAAATCCATAGTAATGCTGTTGAGGCTCCCCTTTCTGACCGTGACTATAGGCGGCGTACTGCTGGGCACGGCCTATGGGTACTTTGACAAGGGACAGTTCCATCTCATGAACTTTGTCCTGGCCCTCCTGGGTGCCTGTTTTTTCCATATCGCCACCAACGTGGCCAACGACTACTTTGACTTCAGGAGCGGCAACGATGCCGCCAACATCAGCGGCACCAGCCCCTTTTCCGGCGGAAGCCGCATTCTGCTGGACGGCCAGGTTTCATCGCGCAAAGCCCTGGCCGTTTCCCTCATCTTCGCTGCCCTGGGCTCTGCCATCGGGCTCTACCTCAATTTCACGACCCCCGGCAACTGGGTCCTCCTGTTCGGGGTTGCAGGATTCATATTGATCTACAGCTACAACGGATTCCCTCTGCGCCTGGTCAACAAGGGCCTGGGGGAAATCGCCATATTCACGGCCTGGGGTCCCCTCATCGTTCTGGGAGCCTACTACGTTCAGGCCCAGGCCCTCACCTCCTGGTGGCCTTTTATCGTCTCCATCCCCTCCGGCATCCTGACGACACTCGTCCTCCTGATCAATGAATTCGCTGACCGGGATGCGGACGAATCCACGGGCCGGAAGACCTGGGTGATCCTTTTCGGAAACCGGGCAGCACTGGTGATCTACCTGCTCCTGGCCTATGCCTGTTCCGGAGTGGTCCTGGCCGGGGTGCTGTTGGACCGGTTCCCACTCTGGTCTCTGATTGTCGGTCTGACCCTTCTGATGCCCCTCCAGGCGTACCGGATCGGCAGCAAAAGCCTGGGAGACTGGGGGGCTTTCATGGGGGCGGTCAAATCCACGATCCTATTGAACCTTGTCTTTTTGGTCCTGTTGAGTGTATCATTCTTTATCTGATATGGCTAAGAAAGCGAAAAAAGAGAAAAAACCGCGCGACAGAAGCGTATTTCGAGAGTATTTTGAGCTCATCGCAGAGACCGCCGTCTTCGTGTTCTTTGTCATGACATTCGTTGTACAGGCCTTCCAGATCCCCACGGGATCCATGGAAAAGACTCTCCTCGTGGGAGATTTCCTGCTGGTCAACAAGTTCGCCTACGCAAGATCAGTGCTGCCCTTCGAGGAATACATCCTGCCCAGGAAAAACCTGGAGCATAAGGACATCATCGTTTTTAGGTTCCCCCAGGACCTGACCAAGGACTTTGTCAAACGAGTCATCGCCCTGGAGGGGGATACCATCGAGATCAGGGATAAGCAGGCCTATGTGAACGATATCCCCATGGCCGAAAATTACAAGACCCACATTGACCGCCAGGTCATGCCTGGAGCGAGTGAATATGAGTACGGGATTCGGGCCCGGGACAATTTCGGCCCCATGCGGGTGCCTGAGGGGCACTGTTTCGCCATGGGAGATAACCGGGACAACAGCCAGGACAGCCGCTACTGGGGGTTCCTGCCCCTGAATTACATCAAGGGCAAACCCTGGGTCATCTACTTTTCCTATGATGCCGAGCGCGATGCCTATCTCAAAAACAGCGCCCGGGAAAGAGTAAACAAATTCGGCCGC
>JBGUED010000047.1:0-10376 GCA_041821525.1 Candidatus Aminicenantaceae bacterium
CGGACGAAGAAGGAGAAGAGCTGGAGCTGGTCGCCGCGGCAGCCAAGGAGCTCGGCCGCTATCCCCTCGCCCTGCAGACCGGCGATCCTGAGTTCGACAACCTCCTCAACCAGGCCCTGTTCAAGCCCTCGCGCCAGGGTTTAGAGCTCATAGCCGGGGATTCCCAGGAACTCCGTTTCGAATTCGCGGACGAGCAGGGAAACCGGGTTGAAAAGATCATCACCTTCCGGGGAGAAGGGTACGACATCGACCTTGAGGTTAGCCTCTGGAAAAACCACCAGAAGATGGAGCCCTACCTGGTGTGGGGCCCCGGATTCGGGAATCTTTCGCCTGCCGGCCAGGGAGGCCGCATGGTCAGCTCCCCTGGCATCGCGGTTTATTCGGGCGCCAAGGTGCTGCGGCACGATGAACGAAAATACAAGCCTGAGGAGAATGTCTACAATTTCGTGACCTGGGCCGCCTACGATGATCAGTACTTCATGGCCCTGATCATCGCCACGCCTCAGAGCAGCAGCGCCGTGTTTTCCAGGGAGCAGATCAATGAGACGCTGGCCTATTACTTTCTGAGCGTCAGCTCCGTCCAGAAGGTCTACCTCGGCCCCAAACAGTATGACCAGCTGTCTGAACTGGGATATGAGGCCAAGCGGGCGATCCGTTTCGGCATTTTCGGCTTCATCACAGAGATTCTGTATGTCGCCCTCAAGGCGATCCACAATGCCATCCCCAACTGGGGCTGGAGCATCGTTATCCTCACCTTCCTCATCAAGATCCTCTTCTTTCCCCTGACCTATCAGAGCACCAAGTCCATGTCCAAGATGCAGGACCTGCAGCCCAAGATCAAGGCCTTGCGCAGCAAGTACAAGAAGGCCAAACAGGACACCGAACAGCGGCGCAAGCTCAACGAAGAGACCATGCGCATCTACAAGGAGCACGGAGTCAATCCCGCGGGGGGATGCCTGCCAATGCTAATCCAGCTCCCCATATTCTGGGGCTTCTTCCAGCTGCTGCGGGTGGCCGTAGAGTTCCGCCACAGCCCCTGGATCCTGTGGATCGGAGACCTCTCGGTCAAGGATCCCTATTATGTCCTCCCCATCCTGATGGGCATCACTCAGTTCATAAGCCAGAAAATGACGCCCACCTCGGGAGACGCCACGCAGCAGCGCATGATGCTCATCATGCCGGTCATCATGACTATCTTTTTTATCAGCTTCCCGAGCGGGCTGGTCTTGTACTGGCTGGCCAACAACGTGCTTCAGATCGGGCAGCAGTACATCATGAACCGTTTCATGCATAAGAAAAAGAAGGAAACACATGGAAAACCAAGAAGTAAATGACGATAAACAGGAATTCAAAGGCCGTAACCTGGAAGATGTTATCAGCCTGGCCGAACATGTACTGAAGATCCCCAGGACCCAGTTCAATTATGAGATCGTCGCCGAGAAGACCAAGCTCTTCGGCATCAAGACCAAGGAGATCGTGATCCGGGCCTGGCCGAAAACAGCCATTGACTCGGAACCGGCCACCAGGTTCCTGGATGAGCTGCTGGAGAAATGTCCCCTGGACCTCAAGTATCACACTAAAAAGAACCACGATATTCTGTTTATCATATTCGAAGGCCGGGACAAGAGCCTCCTCACCCAGAAAGACGGAGCCCTGCTGCTGGCCTTCCAACACATCCTGAACAAGGTATCTCCCCAGAAGGTTCAGACCGACTGCGATTTCTTCCGCAAGCGCAAGGAACAGGAGCTTAAGGACTATGTTCAGCATGTGGCCCGGCGGGTCCGCGAGTCCGGCCGGAAAGAGATGCTGGACCCCATGAATCCCTACGAACGGCGCCTGGTCCACATCACCGTCAACCAGATCCCGGGCATTGCCACAGAGAGCATCGGAGAGGGATTCCTCAAAAAGGTCAAGGTGTATCCCTCCAAGGGGCGCCCCCAGCAAAAATCGTACTCCTAGGGCCCAAAATCCGACTCAAGACAGGCGATTATCTAATATAATTGCTTTATTTTCAACATTTTAACATATATTTTGCCATAGGTCGAGAGAGGGATGCTCGAAGACACCATCATCGCCGTCTCCACGCCGCTGGGCTACGGAGGCCTGGGGGTGGTACGGCTGAGCGGCAGCCGGGCCTTCGACATCTCCCTCGAGATATTCCAACCCAAGACCCACCGCCGCAGGATCCCCCCTCGACAGCCGATCCTGGGACATCTCTTCGATCCGAGGACCGAGGAACCGTTTGAGGAAGCCATGCTCACCTATCATCCGGGCCCCAGGTCCTACACCACCGAGGACGTTGTGGAGATCAGTACGCACGGCAGCCCGGTCCTCCTGGAAGAGGTCGTGCGGCTGGGCCTCGCCGCCGGAGCCCGCCATGCCCACCCGGGAGAGTTCACGCTGAGGGCCTTCCTGGGAGGCCGGATCGACATTCTCCAGGCTGAGGCCGTGAACGACCTGATTCGAGCGTCTTCCCTTCACCAGGCTAAGATCTCTTTTCGGCAGCTGGACGGAAGTCTGTCCCGCCGCATCACGGAGCTACGCCGGCGCATCATCCACCTCCTCTCCCAGATCGAGGCGAGCATCGAATTCCCGGACGAGGGCCTCCGCATATCTCTCCAGGTCATCTCCCGCACCCTCCGGAGGTCGCTGGAAACGGTCTCCGGCCTGATCCGGAGCTATGATCTGGGCAAGACTTTTCGCGAAGGAACAGTGCTGGCGGTCACGGGACGCACGAACTCCGGTAAATCCACGCTATTTAACCTACTCCTGGATCACGAGCGTTCCATTGTCACGCCCTTCCCCGGGACCACCCGCGATTACATTCGGGAGCAGATGAAGATCGAGGACGCCGTTTTCACCCTGGTGGACACAGCAGGCCTGGATGCCGCAGCAGAATCCATCGAAAAGGAAGGCATCCGGAGAGGGAGGGAGTTAGCCACCCGGGCCGACGGCATCCTGCTGCTCCTCGACGCATCCCGACTGGAGAGCGAGGAAGACCTGACCCTCATCCGGAGATTCAAGCACAAACAGACCCTGCTCCTCTGGAACAAGACCGATCTACCTCAAAAGATCCGAGCCGAGAGGATTAGGAATGCAGCCGGAGGCCTCCCCCAGTTGAAGATCTCTGCCTTGAAGGGGACCAACCTCACTCAACTCAAGAAGAAGATCCACAGCCTCTTCGTCCCTGACAGGGACGCCGGGGAGGAGGTCATCCTGCACCTCCGCCAGAAGCTGGTGCTGGAGGAAATCCAGACGTCCCTCGAATCCGCCCTGGGCGTCCTGGAGGAAGGTCGTTCCGAGGAGTTTCTCGCAGAAGAGCTCCGCCCCGTCCTCTCCCTAATCGGGCAGCTGACCGGGGAGATCCGGGCCGATGACATCCTGGAAGACATTTTCGGCCGATTCTGCGTAGGGAAATAAGCGCCCATGAGTGGAGATAAACACTTCGACGTAGTGGTGGTCGGTGCCGGGCATGCGGGCTGCGAGGCAGCGCACGCGGCCAGCCGCATGGGCCTCCACACCGGCCTGATCACGATCGCCCTCAAGAACATCGCCCAGATGTCGTGCAACCCGGCCATCGGGGGACTGGCCAAGGGCCATCTGGTCAGAGAGATCGATGCGCTGGGCGGCCTCATGGGGCTGGTCGCGGACGAGACCGGCATCCATTTCCGCCTCCTGAATCGCAGCCGGGGCGGCGCCGTGCAGGCACCCCGAGCCCAATCAGACAAGGCCCAATACCGCAGGGCCATGCAGTCACGGCTGGCGAACACCCCACATCTCACCCTGCTAGAGGGAACCGTGGCCCGCCTCCTGACCCATAACCGTGCGGCTGTGGGGGTTGAACTCCTAGGCGGTTCCCGGATCCGGGCCGAGGCCGTGATCCTCACTCCCGGCACATTCCTGAACGGGCTGATCCACATCGGGCTGGAGAGTTTCCCGGCGGGCAGAGCCGATGAGCCCCCCGCCACACACCTGGCCACCCACCTGAACGAGCTGGGGATGCCCTTTTTCCGTCTCAAGACCGGGACACCCATGCGGCTGCACCGGGACACCATCGACTGGAGCCGGTTTTCGCCCCTGCCCGGAGATGAGGAGCCGGTCCCGTTCTCCTTCCGCACCACAGGGGGCCTGGAAAACCAGGTCCTGTGTCATAACGGATACACCACTCCGCAGACTCACGCCATCATCCGTGACAACCTGAAGAAATCCGCCCTCTACGGGGGCCGAATCAAGGGAGTCGGGCCCCGCTACTGCCCCTCGATCGAGGTCAAGGTTGTGCAGTTCCCCCATCACAAGCGGCATCAGATCTTTTTGGAACCCGAAGGCCTGGAAACAGAGGAGATCTACGTCAACGGACTCTCCTCCTCCCTGCCCCTGGAGGTCCAGGAGGCACTGCTCAAAAGTATCCCCGGCCTGGAGGGTGCCCGCATCCTGCGGCCGGCCTATGCCATCGAGTATGATGCCGTGCCCCCCACCGGGCTGCACCCCACGCTGGAAACCCGCAGCATACCGAGCCTGTACCTGGCAGGACAGATCAACGGCACCTCAGGGTATGAGGAGGCCGCCGCCCAGGGACTGATGGCTGGGATCAACGCGGGGCTCAAGCTTAAGCAACAGCCACCCCTGCTCCTGGGAAGACAGGAGGCCTACATCGGCGTCCTGATCGACGACCTGATCACGAAGGGCGTCGAGGAGCCCTACCGCCTGTTCACTTCCCGGGCCGAATACAGGCTGCAGCTGCGGATCGACAATGCCGATAAACGGCTCACTGAATACGGGCATCGCCTCGGGCTCCTCGACCCGGAAGAGTACTCGGAGTTCCTCGGGAAACAGGACCGGATCCGTCAGGTGATGGATTTCCTCGAATTCGAGAAGGCCGATCCGGACGGCCGGGGAAGGATCACTCTCAAAGAGTGGCTTAAAAAGCCGGGCGTTTTCCTTGGTTCCTTGGCTGAGACGGCCCCCCTCCCCCTAAAGCTTTCAGGCGAAGAAATCCGCCACATCGAATCCGAGATCACATACGAGGGATACCTCAAGAAACAAGCCAAGGAGATCGCCCGGATCGACAGGATCGACGGTGTGAAGATCCCGCCCGGACTGGATTTTCGAAAGACCCCGGGCTTGACCTCCGAGGTCGTTGAAAATCTTAATAAAGCCGCGCCCTCTACCCTGGGAGAGGCCAAGCGACTCCCGGGGATGACACCGGCCGCCGTGATCAACCTGCATATCTATCTCAAGCTCCTGTCCAGACCGACCGCCCAAGAAAGAAAAGTAAAATCTCGGTACAAATCAGCCCTGAACTGTGGTACAAATATAGACTTGAACGACTAACACGGTGTTCCACGTGGAACACCAAGAACAGCTTGAACCATGACCAGAGTCATCGCCATTGCCAACCAGAAGGGCGGCGTGGGCAAGACCACTACGGCCATCAACCTGGGGGCCTCTCTGGCCCTGAACAACAAACGGGTCCTGCTGATCGATTTTGACCCCCAGGGCATGGCCACTGCGGGTTTGGGGCTGGAAAAGGCCTCAGGGAAGGGGATCTACCCCGCCCTCATGAACGAACAGCCCCTCATGGACCTCATTCTGCCCACTGGTCTGGACAACTTCTACGCCTGTCCCAGTTCTCGAGAGCTGGTAGGCTTCGAAGCCGAGGCCCACGACCTGGACTCGAGGGAGACCCGCCTGAAAGAGATCCTGCAGCGCATCCGGTCGAAGTTCCATTACATCCTCATCGACTGCCCGCCTTCCCTGGGGTATCTCACGATCAATGCCCTGACAGCGGCCGATTCCATCCTCATCCCTGTCCAGACTGAATTTTTCTGCATGGAAGGCATGCCGGACCTGTTCAACACCCTGGACAAGGTGCGCTCTTACCTGAATCCCTCCCTGGCGATAGAGGGGATCGTACTGACTATGTATGACGACCGGACCAATCTGGCCAAACAGGTGGCGGAGGAGATCAGGCGTTCTCTGAGCGGGATCGTGTTCGAGGTCGTCGTGCCCCGGACGGTCAGGCTGGCAGAGGCTCCCAGCTTCGGCAAGCCCGCTCTTCTCTATGACATCCGGTCCAAGGGCGCCCAGGCGTACCTCAACCTCGCAACGGAGCTGCTGCAACGATGAAAAAGAAAGCTTTAGGCAAAGGACTGGAAGCCTTCCTGCCCGAAGATTACGGGATCCTTAAGGAAGAACGCTTCACAGAGCTGGATATCGAGCTGCTCAAGCCCAATCCCGACCAGCCCCGGTCCCACTTCGATCCGGAGGCTCTGCAGGAACTGGCCCTCTCCATCCGGGAGACGGGAATCCTCCAACCGATCGTGGTGGTCCCCGAGGGCAACCACTACAAGATCATCGTGGGGGAACGGCGCTGGCGCGCCTCCCAGCAGGTGGGCCTCACCAAGGTTCCCGTCCTTATCCGGAACATGTCAGAGGTCCAGCAGTACGAGGCCTCCCTGATCGAGAACCTGCAGCGGGAGGATCTCAACCCTATGGAGATCGCCGCGGCCTACCAGAAGATGTCCACAGACCTGAAGCTGACCCAGCAGCAGATCGCAGAAAAAGTCGGCAAGGACAGGGCCTCGGTAGCCAACTACATGCGGCTGCTGAGGCTCCCGCCGGAGATCCAGGAGATGCTCACGTCAGACAGCCTCTCCATGGGGCACGCGCGCGCATTGATCACCATGGAAGATCCGGAAGTGCAGCTGGAGTGTGCCCGCCAGGTCGTGAACAGGGGTCTCTCGGTCCGAAACGTGGAAAAACTCATCCAGAAGCTGAAGGCCGCACCCCAGGAAAAGAGCAGCCCCACCCTGGATCCGGACCTGCAGGCGGTCCAGGAGGAGCTCCTGAAAGTCCTGGGCACAAAGGTCTCGATCACCGGCTTGCCGGATAAAGGGGTGATCAGGATCCACTACTTCTCGCTGGAGGATCTCAACCGCATCTATGAAGCCATCAAAGGAGCCATCTTATGAAGGAAAAGAGGAGAGAAATGGACGATACCAAAATTACAGGATTTTTCGACAAGGACACGCATTTCAAGGGAGACCTGAGTTTCAAGGGATCCTTCCGTGTGGACGGGCATTTCAAGGGTACGATCAAATCCGATTCCATTCTGATCGTCGGCCCAAACGGAAAAATTGAGGCGGATGTGGAGATCGGCCACGCCATCATCGATGGGCAACTCAAAGGCAGCCTCCATGCCCGGAACAAGGTGGAGATCCATTCCTCGGGACGGGTCACGGGCACCATCATATCCCCCAAACTCATCATTGAGGAGGGGGCCTTCCTGGAAGCCAACTGCCAGACCACAGACAAGCTGCCTCCGGCAGGGGAGGCGAAGAAGCCGGACGGGCCGCAGATCCCCGCACCAAGGACACAGACTTGAGGGAGGCCCTGGGGGTAATCCCGGCCCGCTTCGGCGCTCAGCGGTTCCCTGGGAAGCCCCTGGCCCCTATTCTGGGGCGACCGATGGTGCAGTGGGTGTATGAGGGCGCCTGCCGGGCCTCACGCCTCAAGCGGCTGATCGTGGCCACGGATGACGAGAGGATCCTCCAAGCGGCACTTGGGTTCGGCGCCGAGGCTTGCATGACCTCTCCGGATGCCGCCTCGGGCACGGAACGCGTGGCCGAAGTGGCGGCCCGTTACGATCTCCCGATCGTGATCAATATCCAGGGAGACGAGCCCCTGCTGAGGGGGGAGACCATAGACTCGCTGGTGGAGGTGCTCCAGGACGAGGCCGTGCCCATGGCCACCCTGGCCCGCCGCGAAACCGACCTGTCCCGGATCGCCGATCCCAACGTTGTCAAGCTGGTGAGAGATGCGCAAGGATTCGCCCTGTACTTCTCGCGCTCTCCCCTCCCGTACCAGGCGCTGGATTTTTTCTGGGAGCACACTGGGATCTATGGATATCAGCAAGAATTTCTGCAGCGCTTCAGGGGCCTTCCCGCATCCCGGCTTGAGCAAGCAGAAAAACTGGAACAGCTCCGGGCTCTGGAGCACGGATTCCGCATCAAGGTATTGGAGACGCCGCATTCGACCTTGAGTGTTGACACGCCAGGGGATATAATCAAGGTCGAGGCAAGATTGAAAGATACGAGCGATGACCACTAAATACATTTTTGTGACCGGCGGCGTGCTGTCGGCGCTGGGCAAGGGGATCGCTGCGGCTTCGTTCGGGAGATTGCTCGAGAGTCGCGGCTACAAGATCACTATTAAAAAATTCGATCCCTATCTCAACATCGACCCGGGCACCATGAGCCCCTTCCAGCACGGCGAGGTGTACGTGACGGATGACGGGGCCGAGACCGACCTCGACCTCGGCCACTACGAACGCTTCACCTCCACGCGCACGTCCCAGGCACACAACTGGACAGCGGGCAAGATCTATGAATCGGTCTTGAAAAAGGAGAGAGAGGGCGGATACCTGGGCAAGACGGTGCAGGTCATCCCCCACCTGACCGATGAGATCAAGGCCGCCTTCCGGGCCGCCTCCGAAGAAAACGACATCGTCATCATCGAGATCGGCGGGACAGTGGGCGACATAGAGGGCCTGCCCTTCCTGGAGGCCACCCGTCAGATGCGGCTGGAGCTGGGGACTGAAAACTCCCTGTTCGTGCACCTGACCCTGGTACCCTTCATGAAGACCTCGGGGGAACTTAAGACCAAGCCCACTCAGCACAGCGTCAAAGAACTCCGCTCCATAGGTATCCAACCGGACATCGTTCTCTGTCGTTCAGACCGTCCATTGAGTAAAGACCTCAAGGCCAAAATCTCGCTCTTCACCAATGTTCCCTTGGAAGCGGTGATCTCCGCCAGGGATGTGGACAACATCTACGAGATCCCGCTCTTCTTCGCCCAAGAGAATCTGGACGGGATCATCCTCAAACTTCTCAACCTCCCGGCAAACTCGCGCAAACTGACGCAGTGGAAAGGCATGGTGAAGCGCATGCAATCTCCACGGGATGAGGTGAACATCGCCCTGGTGGGCAAGTACACCGGACTGCAGGACTCCTACCTCAGCCTCAGCCAGGCCCTGATCCATGCCGCGACCGCCCATAATCTCAAGGTCAATTTTGCCTGGGTCGAGGCCCAGGACATCGAAGAGGGAGGGCCCGATGCCGTCCTCAAGGATGCGGACGGCATTCTGGTCCCGGGAGGTTTCGGTGTCCGAGGCATCGAGGGCAAGATCCAGGCAGCCACCTACGCCCGCACGCATAATGTCCCGTTCCTCGGGATCTGTCTGGGGATGCAGTGCGCGTCTATCGAATATGCCCGCAACGTCGCGGGGCTGGAGGGCGCCAACAGCACGGAGTTCGACAAGCGCACGCCTCACAAGATTTTCTTCAAATGGCGGGAAATCAAGGGCATCACCGACCTGGGCGGGACCATGCGCCTGGGGCAGTATCCGTGCCGCATTGAGAAGGGATCGCTGGCCCACCGCATTTATGAGAGGCGCAACATCAATGAGCGCCACCGCCATCGTTTCGAATTCAATCCGGCCTATGAGCAGATGCTCTCGCAGGCCGGCCTGATCATATCCGGGAAAAATCCGGAACACGACCTGGTCGAAATCATCGAACTCGAGGGGCATCCCTGGTTCTTCGGCTGCCAGTTCCACCCTGAATTCAAGTCCAAGCCTCTGCAGCCCCATCCGATCTTCAAATCCTTCATAGGAGCGAGCTATGTCCATCGTACCCAGAGAAATCAGAGTAACGCCTGATCTCTGCATCGGAGGATTTCAGACATTTTTCCTGATCGCCGGCCCCTGTGTCATCGAGAGCGAGGAGCATGCCTTTTTTATGGCCGGGGCGCTCAAGCAGATCTGTGACGAGGCCTCAGTCCCATTCATCTTCAAGGCCTCGTATGATAAGGCCAACCGCTCGGCACTGGATTCCTTTCGGGGACCCGGCCAGGAGGAGGGACTGAAGATCCTGGCCCAGATCAAGCAGGAGCTGAAGATCCCGGTGCTCTCAGACGTCCACGAAACCGGGCAGATGGAAAAGGCGGCCGAGGTCCTGGACATCATCCAGATCCCGGCCCTCCTCTGCCGCCAGACCGACCTGCTGCTGGCAGCGGCAGGGACCGGAAAGCCGATCAACATCAAGAAGGGACAGTTCCTGGCGCCCGGCGACATGAAAAATGCAGTGGACAAAGTCCTGAGCCAGGGCAACCAAGACATCATTCTCACGGAGCGCGGAACGTGCTTCGGGTACAACAACCTGGTCTTCGATGTGCGGGCGGTTCCGATCATGAAGGAGTGGGGCTTCCCGGTCTGTGTCGATGCTTCGCACAGCGTCCAGCGCCCGGGGGGCCGGGGTACGGCCTCCGGAGGGGATGCCGCATTCATTCCGCACGTGGCCCGGGCAGCCATCGCCGTC
>JBGUED010000048.1:0-10369 GCA_041821525.1 Candidatus Aminicenantaceae bacterium
CTCCAGCTCGTTGATGACCTTGAGCTTCTCCCTCAGGGTTTCGATGACCTGTTCGCGGTAGAAAGGTCTGAAGTGCAGATCGCGGATCATGCGGCTCATCTCGACGATGATGCGGCCGCGGGTAATGGTGTTCCTCTTAAGGGGCTTTATTTTGTCCAGATCCTTAATGAGGATTTCGATCGCATGGATCTGGTCCATGATCTGTTTTTTCTTTTTTTCGATCTTTCCTTCGGCGATTTCATCCTCGGAAAAGTCGAACATCTCTTGCAGGATCTCGGGCTCATCCTCCATCCGGCCTTCGAGGCTCAGTGCCTCGTTCAGGACCATCTTGGTCTTGGAGAGGGCCTTGATGATATTCTTCTCACCACGCTCGATCTCACGCGCGATGGAGATCTCGCCCTCACGGGTGAGCAGGGAGATGTTGCCCATCTCCCTGAGATAGAGCTTCACGGGATCGGTGGTCCTCTCCAAGCCTTCCAGGGAAACGATGTCGCTCTTTCTCCTCTTGGGGCGTATATTCCTACTCTGTCGATCGATTATCTTGATGCCGTAATCGTCCATGGAGTTCAGGAATGCGTTGAAATCGTCACCTGTGTTTTGGTCTTCCTTAAAAGTCTTGTCGAGCTCGGAAAAAAGCAGGAAACCCTGCTTGCGGCCTTTTGTGATGAGATGAGTGATCTCGCTAACTTTGATCTGCTTGTCTCCAGGCAATGCTTACTCCTCGTTTATGTAACTAAAAGGATTTTTGCGATAATTGGACCATTTTACGTGTAAGATCCATATATTCTTTTTGGAGCTGGGAAATTTTGTCCGTCGCTCCAGATTGCGCATGTAGGGATATCTGTTTTTGAATTTGTATTCTCTGGTCTTGCCAATACTTCTTTCTGAGCGTGTCGATCAGATCACCGGCCTCTGCCAATGTAGGTTTCCGTTCGGTGTCTTCTTGTAGGATCTGAGCGAAAGCTTTAAACAAAGTCTCATCGATCCCGCTCTTAAATTCGTAAAGGTTTGGAATTTTCTTCTTTTTGAGAGACTCCTTGATAAGCTTGAGTATGGGCTCGCTTCTTAATTCACTGTAGTCATTTTCCCTCAGCTCCTCAAACACATATGCTGCCACTTCACAATCTTCAAAAATGATCTGAAGCAGCCTCTTTTCCGCCGTCAAGAATTCGGATTTTTGGGCAGGGGCCTGGGAGGTCCGGCCCCTTTTCTCGCTCACAGCCTTGCGGAACTCCTGTTCGTCGATATCGAGGGTTTCGCTGGTGCGCTTGATGTACTCACTGCGGATGATCGCATCTGGGACCTTGTTGATCTCCTTCATGACCTCCCGCGCGACCTTGGCCTTGGCTTCCGGAGTCGTGGGCCGCTGACCGGCAGAGAGATAGTCGATGATGTATTTGAGGCCGGACGAACTGTTTTTGACGAGTTTAAGGAACGCCTCCGGCCCCTTTTGTTTCATGAAGCTGTCGGGATCATCACCCTTAGGCAGCAGGGTCACGCCGATCTCGGAACCCTGTTCGAAACACAGGGAGACCACCCGGAACGACGCCTTCCGGCCCGCCCGGTCCGCATCGTAGCAGGCGAAGATCCTGGTCGTATAGCGCCGGCGGATCAGGTCAATCTGCTGGGGAGTCAGGCTCGTGCCGAGCGAGGCCGCCACATTGGTCACGCCGTTCTGGAAGAGAGAGAGGAAATCGGTATAGCCTTCGACCAGGATCAGTGCATCCTGCTCGCGGATGGAATCGCGCGAATAGTTAAGGCCGTAGAGCAGCTTACCCTTGGAGTAGATCGGCGTGTCGGGGGAGTTGAGGTATTTGGGATCTTCGTCGAACAGGGAGCGGCCCCCGAAAGCCACCACCTTGCCTGTCCGGTCGTTGAAGATGGGAAAAATGATACGGCCGCGGAACCGGTCGTAGTGTCCCTCCTTGTTTTGGCGGCGCAGGATCAGCCCGGCCTGCTCAAGGATCGAGGGAGCTATTTTTTTGCGTTTGAACGCACTGAGCAGGCCATCCCAGGAATTGAGTGCATAGCCCAGCTTGAGGGTCTTGATGATCTGAGGCTGGATGTCCCTCTTGTGGAGATACTCCAGCGCCTTCTTTCCCTCTTCTGTGTTATTCAGGTTCTTCCTGAATAACGCCAGGGCGTCTTCTGTGACCTGATAGATACTCTCTTTGAGGCCCTGGTACTCCGGAGAGAACGCCTTGCTCTCCGGCATGGCGATGTTGTATTTCTCGGCCAGGAGGCGGACCGCTTCGGGAAAGCTCAGGTTTTCTTTCTCCATAACCAGGGTAAAGATGTCCCCACCGGCCCCGCATCCGAAGCAGTGGTAGAGCTGTTTGTCGTCATCCAGGTAAAAAGAGGGAGTCTTTTCCGAGTGGAAAGGACAGAGTCCGACATGCCTGCGCCCTCGTTGCTGGAGCTTCGTGTACTGGGATGCGAGCTCGGCGATGTTGGCGGACTGTCTTATTTGATCAATGACTTCCATATTTAGGCAGACGTATACGCTTTAATTTAACTTAATGAATATAGGTTTGGCGCCGGGAATTGTCAAGCCTTCCCGTCGAGGATCGAAATGTCTGATGTTTCAGTTCACTCTGTCTAGGCAAAGGAGGATTTCCAAGTTTGTTACGCCTCGATCAGAGATGATTGATGAGACTGGCAAAGTAGGCGGCCCCGAAGCCGTTGTCGATGTTGACCACGGTCACACCTCCCGGGCAGGAATTGAGCATTGCCAGGAGTGCTGTGATGCCGTTCAGGCTGGCCCCATAGCCCACACTCGTCGGCACCGCGATCAGGGGGATGTCCGTCATCCCGGCCACGACACTGGGCAGGGCCCCCTCCATCCCGGCGGCCACGATGATGACGCGGGCGTCCTTGAGGCGGTGGTATTCTCCGAATAGGCGGTGGATCCCGGCCACTCCGACGTCATAGATCTTTTCGATGGTGTTACTCAGGATGTCACACGTAACGGCGGCCTCCTCTGCCACAGGGATGTCCGAAGTGCCTGCTGTCATGATCGCGATCTTGCCTTTGCCCTGGGGAAGGGCCTTCACCTTGTGGAACATGGCCCTGCCCGGTTCGTTGTACTCGACCTCGGGCAACTCCTTCTTGACAGAGGCATACGTCTCGGGTTGGACACGGGTGACCAGCAGGTTGCTACCTTTCTGGATGATGGTCCTTGAGATTTCGAGGATCTGCTCCGGCGTCTTTCCCAGGCCGAACACGATCTCGGGAAACCCACGGCGCAGTTCGCGGTGATGGTCGATCTTGGCAAAATCCAGGTCTTCGTAGGGATAGTCCTTGAGCTGCCGGAGCGCGTCTTCTGGGGTCATCTCTCCCTTATGGACCTTCTTGAGGATGCCTTCCAGGGCTGATTTCATGTGCCCCATTCTAGCACATACAATGAAAAAAGGGGACAGGGAGAAAATTGCACCTGTCCTCATTTTTATTTATACTGGATCGGGATGAGGAACAAACAGACCATTGCCCGGGAGATAACGCTCAGCGGGAAGGGCATCCATTCCGGCTCTCCGATCCAGATGAGCCTCAGGCCCTCGAGCTCCGGCCAGATCACATTTATCCGGAGCGACCTGGATGGCCTCGAATTCCGGATCGAGCCGGAGACGATGGCAGCCCGGAACAGCACCAACCTTGTCCGGGGCGAGCATAGGATCCTGACCATCGAACACCTCATGGCGTCACTCTATGCTTATGCCGTCGACAGCGTCCTCATCGAGCTGAACGGAGAGGAAGTCCCCATCCTGGACGGCAGCTCGCTTCCCTTTGCGGAGGCCTTGGCAGATGCCGGCGTGCGAGAGTTGGATCTGCCGCAGGAGACGATCTATGTCCGCGAGGCATTTTCCCTCGAGGCGGGGGAGGCTTCGATCCAGGTAACTCCCTCTGACTCGCTGGTTATCTCCTACCGGATCGATTTCGATCACCCGGCTGTCGGGGTCCAGGATTTCCGGCTTGAACTCGATCCAGAAAATTTTGTGTCTCAGATCGCCCCGGCCCGCACCTTCGGCTTCCTGAAAGACGTGCCCCGGCTGTGGGCCGAGCGGTTAGCCCTGGGAGGATCCCTGGAAAATGCGCTGGTTCTGGACGATCATAAATTGATCAACGGGCCCCTGCGCTTTCCGGATGAATTCGTGCGGCACAAGGTCCTGGACCTTATCGGCGACCTCTCTATCCTGGGGCGTCCTGTGTGCGGGCATTTTTCCGCTGACCGGGCGGGACATGCCCTGCATCTTCGCAGTGTACGCCATCTGCTGCAGCACCCACATCTGTGGGAGGCTGGCTGACTCTCGGGGTCACTCAGATTAAGCTTGTTAAAAAACCTCAGATTCGCTAAAATTGCTGGGAGCAGAATACAAAACGTGAATCGGGAGATAAAGTGACTGCGCAACAAAAAGAAAAGGCAAAATATACCGAATATGAACAGGCTTTGACCGCATATACTCTGGCCATGAAATCTTTTCACAAGGGGGAGCTCGAAAAGGCGAAAGAGGGGCTCAGTGCTATCGCAGGCAGCGTTCCTGAAGAGCGAGAGTTGATCGACCGGGTGAACATGTACCTTCAGATCTGTGAGAACCGCCTGAATCCACCCAAGGTCAAGCTGAAAACCAGGGAGGATTTTTTCCAGAACGGCGTCTATCTCATGAACCAGGGGCTGTATACCGAAGCCATCGAGTCGCTGGAAAAGGCCCTCTCCAAAGAGCCAAAAAACGCGAAGTTCCTTTTTGCCATGGCCGATGTGAGCTGTCTTAAGGGAGATCTCAACCAATGCCTGGATTTCCTGAAGCAGGCGGTAGGGCTGGATCCCTACCTTGCCGTTCTGGCTCAGAACGAGATTGATTTTGAATCCATCTGGGAAGATTCTCGCTTTCTCGAGATCACAGCTTTGGGATGAAACAAGGTTTCCATGCACTCATACTAGCCGCAGGGAAGGGAACCAGATTTAAGTCGGATATAATCAAGGTCTTGCACCCCTTGATGGGCAGGACCATGATCGATGTCGTCCTGGATTCCATCTCCCGTCTGCGGCCGGACAGGATCCACCTGGTTGTCGGCTATCAGAAGGACAGGGTCCGGGAAGCACTGCTGTCTCGAAACATCGATTTTGTGGAGCAAAAAAAACAGCTGGGGACCGCGCATGCTGTGATGGCGGCCCGCTCCCGGCTTCGCCAATACCCGGATGCGGACCTCCTGATCATGAACGGCGATCTTCCCCTGATCCGCACGAAAACGCTCCGCCCCCTGCTCCGCCAGCACCGAAGGCAAGGCAATGCCCTGACCTTCATGACTTCGGTCATGGAGAATCCCTTCGGCTTTGGCCGGGTTATAGATCTTGAGAACGGCCACCTCCGCATCGTGGAAGAGAAGGACGCCACGCCCGCTCAGCGGAAGCTCAAGGAGGCGAATGTCGGGATCTACATGTTCAAGATCCGGGACCTCCTATGGGCCCTCCCCAAGATCACTAACCACAACAAAAAGGGGGAGTACTACCTCACCGATACGATAGAGATCCTCTCCGCCTCCGGCCGCATGGTGGCGCCCTGCCGGACGGAGAGCGATGCGGAGATTATCGGCGTCAACGACCGGTCTGAACTGGCCCGGGCCGTCGAGATCCTGCGAGGACGCAAGGTCACGACCCTGGCTCAAGAGGGAGTCACCTTCTATGATCCTGCCTCCACCTGGGTGGACTTCGATATCCGCATCGGACGGGACACTGTGATCTATCCGATGGTCATCCTGGAGGGGAAGACACGGATCGGGGAACGGTGCGTGGTCTATCCCGGCGCGCACATCATGGATGCCCGGATCGGCGACAGTGTGCGCATCCTGACCGGCTCGGTACTGGAAGAGGCAACGGTGGAAGACGGCTGCCGCGTCGGCCCTTATGCCCGCCTGCGTCCCGGCACAGTACTCCGAGAAGGCGCATGTGTGGGCAACTTCGTGGAAATGAAAAAGACGGATTTTGGCCCGGGCTCCAAGGCCCTGCACCTGTCCTATGTCGGTGATGCAGAGGTGGGAGCCAAGGTCAACCTCGGAGCCGGCACCATCACCTGCAACTACGATGGGGTGAACAAATCAAAGACCCGGATCGATTCGGGTGCCTTTATCGGCTCCGGGACCCAGTTGGTGGCGCCCGTCAAGGTCGGAAAGAACGCCTATGTGGGCGCAGGCTCGACCATCACCAAGGACGTAAGCCCTGATGCCCTGGCCTTGTCCCGTGTCCCGCAATCCGAGAAGAAGGGCTGGGCCCACAGGAAAAAGAGGAAGCAATAATGTGCGGTATCATCGGCTACATCGGGAATAAGGATGTTGTCCCCGTCCTGTTGGAGGGGCTGAAGCGCCTGGAATACAGGGGCTACGACTCCGCCGGCATCGCCATCTTGGACGAAGGCCGCATCCGAAGGCGCCGGGTAGAGGGCAAGATCAGCGTCCTGGAATCGAGCCTGAAGCAGGAAGAGCTGACCGGGAACTTCGGTATAGGCCACACCCGCTGGGCTACGCATGGGCGTCCTTCAGAGGAAAACGCCCATCCCCATCAGGACTGCACGGGCGACTTCGTAGTTGTGCACAACGGGATCATCGAAAACTACCTCGCCATTAAGCAGGAGCTCCGCTCTGAAGGTCATGAGTTCGTTACCGAGACAGATACGGAAGTGATCGCCCACCTGCTGGAAAAGTACTACGTGGATTCGCTGGAGGATGCCGTGCTCCAGGCCATCAAGCGGCTGGAAGGCGCCTTTGCCATTGCAGCCATTTCCACGCGTGATGCGGGAAAGATCGTCCTCGTCAAGATGGGGCCTCCGGCCGTTGTGGGATTGGGTGATGATGAATACTTCGTATCCTCGGATCTAAATCCCTTACTCAGCCATACGCAGAATATCGTTTTTCTGGATGACGGGGACATGGCGGTCGTGGACAGCGCCGGCGCCCGGTTCTTCGACTTTGACGGGAAGGCTCTGGATAAGAGAGTCGACCGCATCAACTGGAATCCCCTGATGATCGAGAAGAGCGGATTCAAACACTTCATGCTCAAGGAAATCTTCGAGCAGCCGCAGGTAATCCGAGATACCCTGCAGGGTCGCATCTCCCTGGATACGGGTAAGGTCCACCTGGATGAAATCGGGATCGATCCCGAGCGAATGAAAGATATCCGCAGGGTGATCCTCATCGCCTGCGGGACCTCCTATAATGCCAGCCTGGTCGGCAAGTACTTCATCGAGGCCCTGGCCGGTATACCGGTGGATGTCGAGTATGCCTCGGAGTACCGGTACCGGGACTTTATCCTGGATGAAAACGCGCTGGTCATCGCCGTATCCCAGTCTGGGGAAACGGCCGATACCCTGGCTGCCATGCGGGCCATTAAGCAGCAGGGCCCCGTGACCTTGGCCATCTGCAACATGGCCGGTTCCTCCATCGCCCGAGAGTCTGACGGGGTGCTTATGACGCATGCCGGCCCCGAGATCGGAGTTGCCGCCACCAAGACCTTTTCCGCCCAGATGGCGGGCCTGGCACTCCTGGCTCTGCACCTCGCCCAAATCAACGACCGTCTGGACGAAACAGAGAATCTCAAAGTCATCCAGGAACTCCAGCGAATCCCCTACAAGATCGAGAAAATCCTGCATAATGCGGGCGCGATTGAGAAGCTCTCCCTCAAGTTTAAATACGCATCTCATTTCCTGTATCTGGGCCGCTGGGCCAACTACCCCATCGCCCTGGAAGGGGCACTGAAGCTCAAAGAGATCTCCTACATCCATGCCGAGGGATATCCGGGCGGCGAGATGAAGCACGGCCCCATAGCCCTGATCGACGACAAGATGCCTACCATGGCCATCGTTCCCAAAGACCGGGTCTATGACAAGATGCTGAGCAACATCTCGGAGATCAGGGCCAGGATGGGGTATGTGATTGTGGTGGCCAACGAAGACGATGACGAGATCCGCGACAAGGTGGATGTCGACGAGATCATCACCATCCCGAATGTGTATTCCCTGTTTTCCCCGTTCCTCACGGCCATCCCTCTGCAGCTCTTCGCCTATTATATTGCGGCAGCCCGGGGAGCCGACGTGGACCAGCCCCGCAACCTGGCCAAATCCGTCACTGTGGAATAATAAAAAGGGACTGGCTCCATTTCGGATTGAATTGGTGCTTGCCTATTTATTTATCTGGAGCGAAAGGGGAAAATATTTTTAATCAGGTGTCCTGTTGTTGCCGTTTCTCTACCTTCCAGATATAGACCATACGCTGACAGGCCGTGAAGTTGGATACTACTGCGATCAGAATGAGTGCGGTAATCGCCATGGGATCGAATATCTGAAACCAGGGTCCGATAAGCCCTGCTAAAGCCAGAAGCCCCATACGCTCCGCTCTCTGCATGATTCCGACTCGGCATTCGAAACCCAGTCCCTCAGCGCGCGCTCGTGTATAGCTCACCATGGTAGATCCCAGCAGGGCAAAGAAGGTGATCCACAATGCCCAGTGGTCCCGGAAGTAATATGCCAGGCCCAAATATAGGAAAAATTCGGAATATCTATCGAGGACGGAATCCAACATGGCGCCGAACTGGCTGGATAGGTCTCGCAGCTTGGCAACTTTCCCATCCAGTATATCGAAACTCCCGCAGAGAAGGATGAGAAGGGCCGCAGTAAAAGGCTTGTCTGAGGCGAAGTATGCCCCTGCAATCCCACCGGTCAGGAAGGCAAGAAACGTGATGAAATTGGGGGTGAATTTCAGACGAACCAGGAGAGATGCACACTGATCCAGTAGAATATTGACAAAAATATCCAACTGTTTAGGCAGGATACGCGCGGTTCTTTTAGCCTCAGTCGCCATCGTGTTCCAAGAGAATTGAAATTTGAGGCAAATCTACTCTAATAAGAACAAAAGGTCAAGCCAGCCGGGAATCTACAGTTCAGCCGTGTCCCCGACAGTCCTTGTTGGGCTCGCAGGCCTTGTGATATAATCCCCACGCTCCCCGATGCCGGGGTGGCGGAATTGGTAGACGCAAGGGACTTAAAATCCCTCGTAGGTTTCCTACGTGCCGGTTCGAGTCCGGCCCTCGGCACGTTGCTGATTTTTAGCTGTTTTGGAATCTGCCCGGGAGCCATTATTAAGACGTAAAGCAAAAATATTTCCGCATCCGAAAAGCTTAAAAATCAGAGTCACAGAATGAGATATGAATAGAGGGGATAAGATGCTTAGTAACAAGAGTTTTCTGTCAACGCGCTACCAAGCGATCTCAGTCGGTTTCCTAGCCATCTGCCTGCTCCTGGCCGGGCCGATTCATGCTCAGCAGGAGACAAAAACAAAACCTGAACTGATAAAATCCATGGGACTCCCGGATACCTGGAAGCCCTATGTGGGAGGCCTCTTTGGCTTGGATAGTGCGGGAGAAAACAACCAGGTGTACGGGGAATTCAATCTTGGTATTCGCAAGGACTTGGTTAATCCCGAGTTTGCTATGCTGGCCCTAGAAGGGGAGGGCTATACAAGCTTCTTAGGTGAAGAGGTGGACGGCGGCCTGCGCTTGGGAATCGCATTCCCGATGGTTCTTTTCCGGATTGGATGGGACTACTCCTTTGCACAGAACCGGACGGATTTCATGTGGACTTTCCGGCTGCCACTGAAGCGGGGGGGACTATTTGGCCTGGGAGACGATGTCCGGATCGATCTCATCCCCAAGCGAGATGTCTACAGCATAGGCTTCAGTATCCCCATCGGCCAGTCCTACATGGGGAGGACGCGTCCGGAAAAATCGTATGCACCCCTTCCGGTTTCATCCCAAGAGAAAAAATCGGTATATATGCCTTCTCAGGAACTCGTCGATGTTCTTAAGCTGACTGATAAATCCGCCGACTGGATCAATCGTTTTACCACGCCTTTTTTCGATCAGAAACGAAAGATGAATGAAAAGCGGACTCAGTTTTTTGTGCAAAAGATAGTCCAGTTCAAAGACCATATCGACGAAGTAGATGAGAATTTTCCGGAAGGACGCACGTTCGAGGCGGAGATCAATTTTTATCACGAGAGCCTGGAGAAGGCGTTTACACTGGCAGCCGGAGATGATCGACAGCTGGGCAGCAGGATCACAGAGCAATTCCGAGAGATCCTGTACAGCGAGGTCCTCATTCCCTATAACCGGAGCTTCGGGCAGGTGAAAAAGCCCGATAGCATACTGGGCTATGCCGTCTCTGCGGGCAGGCATTTCCGTGACTGGTTAAATTCCCAATCGGATATCCCCGCGGACAGTCGTGACGGGGCGATGTATGTCTTCCGGACACTCACCAACTTATTCGAGATCCACCGCCAAGGTTCTCGCGACCATTGGAAGGACTCCCGCCTGGTGTGGCTTCCTCTC
>JBGUED010000049.1:0-10152 GCA_041821525.1 Candidatus Aminicenantaceae bacterium
CGCCCACGAACGGGCCGGACCCCTGGCCGATCGCCAAGACCGCGAAGGCGAGCCCAACCGCGCGCTCCACCTTGGCCGGCGGGAAGGCGGTGGTGACGACCGAGATGCTCACCGGGAAGACGATCGCCGCGCCGACGCCCTGGATGATCCGCATGACGATGATCATCTCGGCGCTCTGCGAGGCGCCGCCGACCAACGAGGCGAGGCCGAAGATCGCCAGGCCGACGACCAGCACGCGGCGACGCCCGAAGATGTCGGCCAGCCGGCCGCCCACCACCAGCATCGCGCTCACCGCGAGCAGGTAGCCGCTGAGCACCCACTGCAGCGTCGTGGTGGTGGTGTCGAGGTCCTCGGCCATGCTCGGCACGGCCGCCTGGACCGAGAAGAAGTCCAGCGCCACGGCGAACAGCCCGAGGCCGGCCGCCACGATGACCATGTCGGCCGAGCACTCGCCGCCGTCCTTGAACCGCAGCCCCCGGGCCTCGCCCTCTCCCAGGATCTCCTCGGTCGCCACGTCGAGATGGACGCGGATCCCCAGGTTCTCGATCTGGCGTTTCAGAACATCAGCACCAGGAGAGTCCAGCTGACGGGGAAGAAGGCGCGGGAAAAACTCATAGACATCCACGTCCCTGCCCCGGGCCTTGACCGCCCGTGCGATTTCCAGGCCCAGCAGCCCCCCTCCGATGACCGCCACCCGGGGGTGATGTGCCATGTAGTCCAAGATGGCCAGCGCATCATCCAGCGTCCTCAGGGTGAAGATCCCGCGTTTATCTTTTCCCTGAAAGGGAGGGACCGCGGCATAGGCTCCGTTGGCCAGCACCAGGCGGTCATAGGGGAAAGACCGGCCCCCGTCTGTTTCTACAGACTGAGAGTCCCTGAGGATCCCGGTCACCCTGCTGTCCAGATGGAGTTCCAGTCCCTGCTCCCGGTACCACTCCTCCCTGAACGCGAAGAGCCGTTCATAGGCAAGGTTGCCAGCCAGGTATTCGATGAGGTTGGGCCGGGGGTAATACAGGTGTTTTTCATCCCCGATCAGAACGATCTTGGATTCGGGGTCCAGCTCCCGCAGAGTCTTGGCCAGTATCGTTCCGGACAGACCATTGCCTACGATAACAATGTTCATTTTGTGGAGCCTGCTCTCCCGAAGAGTGCTGTCGATCAGTCCATCTTCTGGAAGAACTCTTTCCCGACCCCGCACTGGGGGCAAACCCAGTCGTCAGGGATGTCCTCAAAAGCGGTCCCGGGGGCGATCCCGCCGTCGGAATCTCCCATCCCGGGATCGTAGATGTAACCGCAGGCTGTGCATTCGTATTTATCCATGTCGGTCCTCCTCACAATTTTGTTCATCCGGGATCACTCCCGGGTACTTAATCCTCTTCCAGGACATGTTCTTCGTACTTGACTTCCAGTTTGAACTTGTGAGCCTTCTCCTGCTCCGCCATAAAATCGAAGAGCTTCTGCAAATCCGCGTCATCTGAGCTGTTTTTCAGTTTGGTGTACAGCTCGACGGCACTCTGTTCTTTTTTAGCGGCAAAAATGAGAAGATCCTGGAAATTCATCTCCGGGCCGGTGGGCTCCTCAACCAGGTAATCGGAGATCTTCAGGTCGATAACCCTCTCGGGCTCCAGGGAGGCGATCTTCTGGGAGTCCAACTCGACCAAGAGCTTCTTGTGATTCTTCTCTTCTTCCTGCAGTTCCAGAAGCAGCTCTTTGAGGCCGGGGGACTTGGCTTTCTCACTCATGCTGCCGTAGGCTTCGACAGCGTCCTCTTCCCGTGCGATCGCAAACTTGATGACATCTTCAAAATTATTGAATTCCATAATTGCTCCTTCTCAGGGGACTGTGGATTTATTCGTCTTCCTTGGGCTGCATGGGCTTGCCGCAGCACACGAGTGTTCCTGCACCGGGCTTGACCACCTGGACTTCCTGCCCGCACAGGGCACACACATATATCCTTCCTTTTTCTGCCATTCAAGGACTCCTTTCCGGTTAACGTATTTCTTAGGGCTTCTCATTATAGTGAATAGCCCGGTTCTAGTAAACCACGTCTATTCATAACGCAAAAATCATCTGTTGTCTATTGGACTTTCGTCCAATACCCGCTCTATCAATCCTTGAAATCCTTAATAAAGTTGTGGAAGTCGATCTCATTGGCGTTCAGGCCGTGGGCGTAGACGTAGCGGCTCGCTATGCGCGAGGCGAATACGGCCCGCAGATAGGCCTCGGGAACCCGCTTCATGATCTTCTCGAATCCCAATTCATCGATCAGCACACGGGGACAGCAGCACTGGATGACATTCCGGAACAGCGTGCGGTCCTTGTACAGTTCGGAGGCATAGATGGCGTCGGTCACGCCGTTGATCTTGTCGCTCAGCCTGTCGGTCAGCAACACCCGGGAGATCCCTTTCTCATGGTTTTCTTTGGAAATCGCTTGGAATTCCAGGGTGGCGTTCTCGCGGATGATGTCCAGGATCTCCATGACATAACGCTTGCGGAAGGCGGGGATGCGGTTGTTAATGACGCACATCTTCCGTGCATATTCGTCATCCGTGAGGGCCAGGCTGGCAAAGACCTCCAGGGAAGACGAGGTCACGCCCCCCTTGTTGGCGGAGGCGTCCTTGAAGATGATGACGCCCTTCTCCTCCAGGCGGAGGCGTGCACCCTGGGTCAGGAACAGGTTGGCTCCCTCCGCTATGATCTTGAAGCGAGGATTCCCCTTCTCGTCCAGGAACCGGGTCCAGTTGTTGATGGTGATAGAGGCGGGCCGCCCTCCACAGGGCACGAACAGGTCGGCCGCAAACCTGGAGTCGAGATGGAAGGAGTTGCGAAATTCCAGCCCGCTCACGACCTTCTGCCCGTCCGGGAGGGTCACATCCTCCTGATCGACCTTGACCAGGAAACCCTGCCGGGAGAGATAGGATTTCCGAAAGTGGCCGACAGGTTTGCGCTCGAGCGCAAGCCTCTTCAGCTCCTTCCGGTTCAGCCCTCTGGAATCGCAGAGGACCCCGGAGCCGTCGATGATCGCCAAGATCTTGTCCTGGGAGATCAGGATCTCGTTGCTGCCCAGGTCCCCGTCCGGGCCGCCAGTCATGACCTTGGTGATGTGCTCTTCCTTCCATCCCAGCTCAGCCAGGATGTTCAGTACATACTGATGCACCGAATTGGTGGTCATCCCGTATAGGTCGTGAGGGATCCCGCCCATGGTCACCGGTTTGCCCGTGGAAAAGGACTTCCAGTAGGGATAATCTAGGGCCTGGGCACGCTGTGAGGCCCACTCCATGAGGTCGGCGGTGCCTTCGTCCGGCCCCAGGAACAGGATGATCTCCCTGCCGTAATAGTCCAGAATATTTCCGTCCGGGACCAGCAGGTCAAGCAGCCCATTGATGTATTTCTTGAAGGCGCATTCCGCCTTATCCTGATACCCCCAACCTAGGAGGACCGTGCCCTTGGAGCCCCCTTCCGGGATGTCTTTGTTTTTCTTCTGCTGAGTGTCGGCCAGATTGTAGTTCTCGTCAAAGATAAAATCCGAGTTGTTGATGTAGTTCTGAAAGGAATTGGAGCGGACGATGCGGATCCCTCCCCGTGAAATGTCCCGAAAACGGATGTGGAATCCACGCAGCTCGATCCCCAGGACATGGAATATGCCGTAGGGCCTGCAGGGATAGTCGACCATGTTCAGGAATCCGGGCTCGTACATGAAGGAGATGGAGATCTTCTCCTCTTTGTAGAAGTTAGTCCGGAGGATGGAGCGGATGAAGAGCAGGATCGCCTGGAAGACCTGTCGGTCGACTTCCACAGGGATCCTCCGCTGGATTTCCTCGGCGAGCTTGTCCAGGTCCTTCCCCAGGTCATGGTCTTTGTGAAAGGGATTGAACTTGCGGTCAAACAGGCGGAAGAGGTCTTTGAGATACACATAATTACCGATCAGGGCATCCCAGACCTTGGCCTCGGTGAAGGTGTCCTTGGCCAGCTTGGTCTTCAGGTTCCGCAGGATGCCCATGAGTTCAGGCGAGTCGCGCAGGACCTCGGCGATCTTCAGGTATTCTTCGTTGTAGGCAAACAGGAACTGATGGGCGAAACTCCAGGCAGAGACGCCGAAGACTGTCTCCTGGGCCGTGAGCTTCCCCTGGCGAAACAGGTCAGACAGTGGGCTGTCGGGGACCACATACACCAGGGTGATCTCCGAGATCATGTTCTGCAGGAGCTCCTCATCTTTGATCCTGTCAAGGTAGAACACATACACAGTCTTGCCATTGGCGAACTGTTCGATGTATTTGCGGTTGGACACCATCCGGTGGGAGTTGATCACATCAGAGATGTTGGAAAAAAAGCGGGTGCTGGAGGCCCGGTTAGTAACGATCATGATGCGGTGCTCTTCCGTGTCCTGTTTTGGGGTGACCTCGATATAGGGTGTCTCCCATCCACTGGTCGTATCGAGAGCTCTCTGGTAGCGGGCATAGGTCTCCGGTGTTGTGGTCCTCAGGAAATCCTGGCAGGCGATGGCCTTGAGGTCAGTCTTTTCGGGATAGACCATGTCCATCCGGATGGTGGGCTTGTACACCAGATACATGCGCAGGTGTTCAGCACCGCAGGCCTTGCCCGACGTCCGGTAAGACTGAATGCGGTGGTTGGGATAGCGCTCCTCGATCCTCCGCTCGATCTCCATGGCTCGCTTGTGGTCATCATCCACGAGGTAAATGGCTTCCTCTTCCGCTTCGGTCTCCAGGTCGATGATGAGGTCCTTGTCACTGCGGACCATGGCCATGATCTCGGCCGCCTTGATGGCTTCGATGTGGCCGGCGATGGTCTCGATGGGTGTCGTGCGGAAATAATAGGGCGCCATCCCCAGCTTGGTGCAGAACCAGTCGATCTCTGACCTTACCGCCTGCTCCGTGTACTGCCCATGGCTCAGGATGATCTCTTCGACCTTCCGCAGCTGGTCTTCGGTCAAAAGGGCCTTCTCGGCTATCTTTTTCAAGCTCTTCATGCTCAGCTCCCTGGGAAATTCGAGAGAAAAAAATGCCACAAAAAAAGCGCTTCATTGTAACATACAAGCCCCATAATTTCACCCATAGGCGTTCCAATGGAGGAACAGCTCCTTTCCCTGATGGCAAGCTTCTTTCTGCCTTGTCTTATTGAGCCGAAGACCATCCCACCCTCCACCATGGGGCCCAATAAGACAGACTCTCCTCAGGGCAAAGAGCAAAAAAAGAATGAGCGTATTGCCTGCTACATCCCTTCCCGTATTATTGGGTACAAACGCATGGGGAGGGGTGAGATCAAAATAAAAATGCGTGTATTGCCTGCCACATCTCTTCCCGGCAATAAGGTTCGAGCGCATGGGGTGGTTGGGTGGGTCCTCCGCTCGCACCTTATTGCTGGGAAGAGCTTCGAATCTTGCATTTTCCAAGGAATTCCTATATCATTCTCCCTCAAAATGACTGTAAAAGCGATCACTAGCTTCATCCTGGGCTGGTTCATCCCCGGTCTGGGCCATGCTCTACAAAAGAAATACACCAGAGCGGTGATCTTTTTTGTCAGCATCGCAGCCATGACGGCTCTCGGGATGTTCATGGGAGGTAAGATCTATTCCTTTCAGACCGAAAATCCCATCACCATCCTGGCCTTTTTCTCCGAGATCGGAAACGGCTGCTGCTACCTCCTGTCGAAGATCTTCGGCTTCGGGCTCGGTGATCTCCAAAGCACGACATTTGAATTCGGGACCGCCTACATCGCCGGCGCTGGGCTCCTGAACTACCTGGTGGCCCTGGACGCCTACGACATCGCTATCGGGAAAAAATCATGATCTTCCAGAGCCACCTCCTCTCCATGATCGTGTATTCTTTTTTTGTCTGCCTGGTGCTGGGCCTTATCCGGCGGAACGACCGGAAAGCGCAGTTGCGTTATGGCCTTTCCCTGTTCCTCATCATGGTGGGGGGTGCCCTGATCTTCGGGTGGTTCATGTTCCTTTTTATCTAGACCACAGCAGAAACGGATCGAAAACCGAGCATGATTGAGCTGTATCACGTCTGGAAACAGTATCAGAAACCCCATTGGGCCCTCTCGGACGTCTCCTTCCATGTCGAGAGGGGAGATTTCTGGTTCATCACGGGGCCCAGTGGATCGGGGAAAACCACGCTGCTCAAGATCATGTTCCGCGAGATCCTCCCCACCCAGGGCCAGATCATCATTGACCGCCGCAACATCCTGAAGATATCCGACCACAGGATCTACCAGCTGCGGAGGAAGATGGGGATCGTATTCCAGGATTTCAGGCTGCTTTTTCATAAAAAAGTCTTTGACAACGTCGCGATCGTATTGGAAATCCTGGGTGTTCCGCGGAAGGAGATCCGGCGCCGTGTGTTCGCCGCTCTGCGCATGGTCAACCTCCACAACAAGATGTGGGAATATCCCTCGCACCTGTCTTACGGGGAACAGCAGCGGGTGGCCATCGCCCGGGCGGTTGTCAACCAGCCCACCATCATCCTGGCGGACGAACCCACCGGAAACCTGGATACGGAACTGGCTTTCGAGATCATGAGCCTGTTCCGCGAGATCAACAAGCGGGGGGCCACGGTGATCATTTGTACTCATGACCGGGAGCTCATCCGACATTTCGGACAGAAGATCCTGTTTCTATACAAGGGAAAACTCCTGAGAAAGGAAGCACTCTGATTTTTCAGAAACTAAAGTATTTCGGTCGCGAGGCTTTCAACAACCTCTGGCAGTATCGCGTCCGGAACCTGTTCTCGATCACCATCATCTGTCTGTCCTTCCTGATCCTGGGGGTATTCCTCTCGCTCTCGAACAACCTCAGGTTCATGGCCGATCAGGTCTCCCAGAACATGGCAGTGGTCTTCTTCCTGGAAAAAGACATTTCCGAAGACCAACTCCGGTCCATCGAGGAGAAGCTCGCCGGATCCTCGCTGGTCCTCCAGGCAAACTTCATCTCCTCCCAGGATGCCGTAACCAAGTTCACAGAGAAGTTTCCAGAGCTGCAGGGGATCGTGGAAAACCTCAGGAGCAATCCGTTCCCCCCTTCCTTCGAGGCCACCCTCAAAGAAAACCTCCTTTCCTCCGATATCACGGCTGAATTCATCGCCGAGATGGTGATCCTGCCCGGAGTCGAGGACGTGCAGTTCAACCGGGACTGGATCGAACGCATGCAGTCGCTGAGCCGCCTGGCCAGCGCCATCGGATTTTTTTTGGGTGGGATCCTCATCCTGGCCTCCTTTTTCATCATATCCAACGTCATCAAGCTCAATGTCTTTTCCCGTAAGGACGAGATCGAGATCTTGCGCATGAGCGGCGCCACCAACACCTTCATCCGCATCCCGTTCCTGCTCGAGGGTGTGGTCCTCGGTTTCCTGGGGGGACTGCTCTCGCTTCTCCTGCTGCTGGTCCTAATCCAGATCTTCCCTCTCTACCTGGGCGGCTCGCTCGGCGCCCTAAGGGATCTGATCAACTTCCGCTACCTCACGTTCCCACAGAGCGTGAACATCGTGCTCGGCGGAGCAGCCATCGGCTTCATGGGCAGCCTGACCTCCCTGGCCCGATTCCTCAAGAACTGATCAGGTTCAGCTCCCACGTCGCGGGAAATTGCCTGGCATCATCCGTCCCGATATGAGAACGGGCCCCACCTCGTTAGGGAGCCGGAGAGACAATCCGGGAGTCGAACCTTGCGGGTATGATTGACATGGCTCGATGCATTGATTTACAATTCGAACAAATGGCGTCCTTAGGGCAGGAACTCAAGCGCGAAAGGGAACTCCGGGGAATTCCGCTCAAGGAGATCGCCGAAGCCACCAAGATCAACCTCCGGTTCCTCCGCTTCCTGGAGGAAGACCAGTTCGATATTTTGCCGGGAAAGTTTTTCACCCGCGGCATCATCCGCTCCTATGCCGGGTATCTCGGACTGGAAGAGCACATGATCTTGAACCTGTATCAGGAGACACTGGAGCAGGGGGATGTCCCCCTGGAAGAGGCGGCAAAAGAGGACGGGAAGGAAGGAGGCGGCGACTGGGCCAAGAAAATCTTCTCGTACTCGCTCATGGCTGTGTTCCTGACCACAGTGCTGGTCGTTTTCTTCATCCTCATCCAGAAAAAAGAAGCGGAACCGGTCATCCCGGCCTCCTCCACGCCGGCCTCGGCCTTCGTCGAAGAGGAGTCGTCCCCACCCTCAGCAGTGGAATCCGAGCCAGCAGAGACCGAGCTTCGCCTGGACATGGCCTTCACCCAGGAAACCTGGGTCCAGGTCTTCGCCGATGGTGAACTGAAGCTGGATGCCATCAAGCAGTCGGGCGATAGCTTCCAGATCACGGCCCTGGAAACCCTCCTAATCAACACCGGCAATGCCGGGGGCTTCACCTTCACACTGAACGGCAAAACAGCGAAAGCCCTGGGCCTCCCGGGCCGGGTGATCAATGACACGATCATAACGCTCGAAAACTACCGGGAATTCCTCGAGGAAAATTAGTCAGGCCAATGGAGAATCCCAAACCCAAAGGGCCCCGTGTCATCGGGTTCATCATCGTCTTCCTCATCATCCTGTTCTTTGCCATCGAGATCTTTGTGCGCGAGACACAGCAGTTCTCGCCCACCACCATGACCAACGTTCTGCTGGCTTCGCTCCAGATCATCGTCCTGCTGCTGTTCCTCATCCTGCTGTTCGTGCTGGGCCGCAACCTGGTCAAGCTCTACATGGAACGGAAGAGGAAAGTGGCGGGCGCCCATTTCAAAACCAAGCTGGTCCTCTTCTTCATCGCGCTCACCCTGATCCCGACCCTTCTGCTGTTCTTTTTTGCCAGCGACCTGATAAGCCGCAACATCGAGCAGTGGTTCAAGACTCCCATCGATAAGATCCTGGAAGACACGCGCAGCCTCTCCGAAGGGATCTACCAGAGCAACGACGATGTCACCCTCCACTACGCAGAGCAGCTGAACAATGCCATCCGGTCCCAGGATCTGGTGGACGTGCGCAATCGCGGCCCCATGATGGATTTCGTTAAGGAAAAGCTGAAGGAATACAAGGTTGACGAGATCGGAGTCTATCTGGACGAGCAAGAGCTGTTCGCCTACATGAACCCGGACCTGCCCCTCAAGTACTACCGGGACCTGGATACCAACTTCGTCAAACTGGCTCATCTGGGAGAAAAGATCCGCACGATCGACGACATGGGAACCGGAGAGATGATCCGCCGGGGCGTCTCGTACAACATCCCGGAAACCGGCAACCTGCTGGTTGTAGTCAGTAAGTTTCTTCCCCAGAGCTATGCCGAGAAGATCGAGAATATCCGGGCCTATGTGGACCGCTACCGGCAGCTCAAGATCCAGCGCAATCCGGTCAAGACGTTCTATCTGCTGACGCTCATCTTCATCACCCTGCTCATCGTGTTCGCTGCCAGCTGGATCGGATTTCACCTGGCCCAGGGGATCACCGTTCCCATCGAAAAACTGGCCAATGCCACCAAGGAAGTGTCCAAGGGGAACCTGGATATCCGAGTGGAGGATCCGGCCTCGGACGAGATCGGCATCTTTATCGAATCATTCAACCAGATGATCTCGGACCTCAAGGAGAGCCAGCGCAGCATCGCACTGAAAACAGCAGAACTGGAAGGCAGAAAGCAGTACATCGAGACCGTCCTCAACAACGTCACGACCGGAGTCGTAACGCTGGATGCCAAGGGCACCATCACAACCATAAATCCTTCGGCCCGCGCCATGCTGGGCCTCAAGGAGAAGGACCTGGTCGGCAAAAATCATATGGATGTTTTGAGCGACGCCCGCTATAAAGAGCTGGGCAAACAGATCCGCAGGGGCATGACGAATCGCTTTAAGACCACTGATAAGGAGATCATGATCAAGCTCGCCACCCAGAACGTGACCCTGGCCCTCTCCATGTCCCCGCTGAGACTGTCCGACAACCGTTTTTCCGGGATGATCCTGGTCCTCGACGACCTGACCCAGTTGATCCAGGCCCAAAAGATCGCCGCCTGGAAAGAGGTGGCCCAGCGCGTGGCCCATGAGATCAAGAATCCCTTGACTCCGATTCAGCTTTCAGCTGAGCGCATACTGAAAAAAATAAGGAACCAAGACGGCCCCAAGGACAAGGCCATCGAGGAAGGCGCCAACACCATCGTACAGGAAGCAGGG
>JBGUED010000050.1:0-10120 GCA_041821525.1 Candidatus Aminicenantaceae bacterium
CTGCCCCTCAAGAGGCAAGAGTGAGGAATAAGGAGATGGACATGGATCCCCTGAAGAGCCTGGAAGAGATGCATCAGTCAGGCCTTGCGTTCTTTGCGGAGCGGGGCCTGAGATTTCGCGAGGCCCTGGACCGCATGGCCGAATGCCTGCGCAGCGGGCACAAGATCCTCATCTTCGGGAACGGGGGAAGTGCCTCGCAGGCCCAGCATTTTGCCTCAGAGCTCGTCAACCGTTTCCAACGGGAAAGATCCGCGCTGGCCGCCCTGGCCTTAACCACCGATACTTCGGCGCTCACCTCCATTGCCAACGATGCAGCCTATGATCAGGTTTTCAGCCGCCAGGTTGAGGCCTTGGGGTCACCGGAGGATGTGGCGCTGGGGCTCTCCACCAGCGGGGACTCCCCCAACATTCTCTGCGCACTGGAAAAGGCCCGGGAAATTGGCTTGACATGCATCGCGCTGACTGGCCGGGGCGGGGGGCGCACAGCCGGCCTGGTGGACTGCCTTCTCGACGTCCCGTCTGATTCGACGCCCCGCATCCAGGAGATCCATCTGCTGCTGCTGCATCTGATGGCAGGGGATCTGGAAAACAGGCTTTTCAGGGAAGATTCAAGACGCTAGCGCGAGCGGCGGAATCCGTCTCGCCGCGGACGGGATTTGAACTCCGAGGGGAGAGAGGGAGCGACCCGGGATTCGTCTTCCTGTTCCTGCCCCCCGGGGACCGCCACGCTGGTTCTCTTTGCGCTCTTGTCGATCCGGTAAGACCGATCGGCCGCATACAGAATCTCGTCCCTCAGTCCTTCCTGAGCGATCTCTTCGGTATAGGCGCGCCGGCCGTCCACCAGGTCCCTGATATAGGACTCGATCTGTTCTTCGCTGTAGAACTTCCTCATGTCCCAGTCATCCAGGCTCTGGCCCTCTGCCTTGACGAGCTCGAGGGTACCCAGGCGGCCCTTTTCGTAGGTGTTGGCCCCCCTCAGGTCGCCGCGCTGGATCTTCGCCATCAGGTCGATGGGCACGCGACTGACCTTGCGTACCTGGAGCTTCTTTTTCTGGCCGCCCTCCTCCAGGATTTCGATGATCTCCCCCATGCCGCCGGTGTTGTACTGCATGAATTTGAGCTTGCCCGGGAATTTGGATTCCAGGGTCATCAAGATCTCGTAGAGCCGGTTGACCTTGGCAGCCCGGGATCCGATGATGAAGGGGTCGGTACCGACGATGCGGACAGACTCCCCGGCTTTGAGCGGCTGACTGGCATAGCTGTGTGTGCTCTCGCCCCAGAGATAGGCCAACACGGCCTGTTCCGGAGACAGCTCCTGGGAAAAGTTCATGATGGTGTTGCGGCGCGTGATGAAGGCGAAAATCATCCCGTCCAGCTCTTCCAGCGGAGGCAGGTTCACGGACTTGGAGAAGATATCCACCATTCGGCCGCCCAGTCTGACCCGCATCTTCTTGCGTTGAACCACGGCTCGCCCATTGGCGGTCAGGCTTTCGTCCAGGAAATCCACCTCACCGTTGCTCTTGATCATGACGTTTTCCAGGAGAGCTGTCTTGTCCACCAATGAGTTATACATGGCTTCCTGGTATTTTTCCTCCACATCGGTCTTGACGAAGAAGTTGTTCTCCGACCCGAGGGCGGATCCGTCCTCTCGCAGGAAACAGATGTCATCCTGTGTGACTAGGGTTTTTTCGCCCATTTTATGGTCCAGTCCCAGCTGGTGGCAGGACCAGGTGGATTTACCGGTAGCCGACAGCCCGAAGAGAAAGACCCCGTAGGTCTTGAGCTTGCCGTCCTTTCCGCGTGCAGTGACGACCTTGGTCCCGGCGTGGAGGCCCAGCATCCCCTCGCGGTCTGCGGCCCACATCGCCTGCCTCAGGAAACCCTTCTTGTCCTCTCCCATGTAATCCGTGCCAAGTGCGATGTTGAGGTTGTATTCGGGCATCACCAGAACCTGCTGGCGGAGCGGATGTTCCTCGGGGATGTGGATCATCGTGAATTCCGGCCCGGGACGCCGCCCGGGCTTGAACACGGTCGTTCCCCACATATAACCCAGTCTGTAATTCACCGCATCCGCTGCCGACACATACAGGTTACAGATGGGGTTGTAATGGTCGTTCTCCCCCATTTGACGACGGATGTGATAGAAGGGAAAGGTCCTCAGCAGATGCAGTACCTTTTCCAGTTCATCCGCGGATTTCCTGATCAGTGTCTCCTGCTCCGAGGTGGTCTTGGCCAGGCGGACCGCTTCACTACCCAGATACACGGTCTTGGGCGCGATCCGGCTGGAGATGGCTGAGCGCCAACCGTAGGAACCGTACTGAGTCCGCGTCCCGGCTGCTTTGGCTCTGGGTTCGAGCCAGTTCATGTCCACGGTCTGGATGTTGGGACCCTCGAGCGTTCGCGTGAGCTCTTCTGCAAAATGTTTGTAGGCGTCGAGGTCGTACATGGGTATATACTCTTAGGGCGTGGGCTGCTCTCCCCTGATGATGCGCAGAATGTCCGAAGCATCGGCGGTGCCGCTGTTGAACAGGTAACAGCGAGTGTTATCCAGGAGCCTTCGGTAGAAGCTGCGCTGGGCCTCGATCCTCTCTGGCGTGTTCAGCAGCAGGTGCGGGTTGAAAAAAGGAAACGTGCGTGCGGAACGGAGATCCGTCCGGGAACCCAGGCTCTCGCCGTATTCGAGGATCCGCAGAGCATCCTCGGTTTCGGTGGCCACAAAGGGAGGCGAGACCTTGTCATTCCGGAGGATGAACAGCCAGCGCAGCGCCGTCCGCTTTACGTGTTTGGCAGGGCCGTCGATCCAGTAGGGATCCAGCATGGCATGGGACTTCCGGGTAGCGGTATAACAGAAGGGGGAGCCCCGATCCAGCCGGCAGTTGTCCTCCTGGAGGCACTTTTCGTTGCTGCAGTCATCCTTTAGGGTGATCACGTTTTCGCACTTGCTGTTGTCGAAGAGCTCAGCCACGCGAGGATAGGAATCCACCGTGTGAGTGGGCAGATAGAGCTTGCGTTCGCTGCAATCGGTCGTGGCGAGGTTTCCGGAAAACCGGACAAAGACCAGGTCGTTGGCCTGCAGGCGTATCCCATCTTCCTTCAGGAGCGAGTAGAACAGCTCGGTCTTCTTTGTGCCTTTGGGCCCGATCAGGATCAGGCCGTTCCCACCTTGCCAGTCGGCCGACATTCCGCGCAGGCTGTAGACGTTGAATATGCGCTCGGATACGTCCATGACCAGCCCCAGGGCCAGGCTGCGGAGCGGCCCGTAATTGTCTGTGTTGACCAGGATCCCGGTCTTGGATTCGGAATTGTAGAACGTGCGCGGTTCCCGCCCCGGGATCCCGTCCACAGCATAGATGATCCCGTGGGGTTCCAGGTCGGCCTCCAGCTGGGCAGGATACCAGTTCTCCAACCAGAAATCGTACAGGTGTGACACATTGGTTCTGAGCTGCACGATGACGCCGTTGATGTTGGCATTCCACTCGAAATAGTTGGCATGGCTGAGGTGGCTCTCCATCTCTGCCACGTAGGCATCCCGCATCTGCAGGGAGGTCGTTGAATCCACGGGCACATCTGCCTGGTGGTGCGTGAGCGTGTTGTTGAGCCGGATGTGCTTGATCTTCTTGGCGGTCTTGAGCTTGGATAGGGCCTCAGCCATCCGGTCCATGCCTTTTTCCAGCGTCTCCATGGAGGTGGCGTACGAGATCCGGATGTTCTGTTCTGCTCCGAATGCCCCTCCCGGCACTATGGCGACATGGGCTTGCTTGAGGAGGTAGTACGCAAGGCCGTAGGAGTTGCGGATCTGGGAGTTGTTGAATTCCCTGTCAAAGTAGGCGGAGACATTGGGGAAGAGGTAGAAGGCGCCCTTGGCCTTATAACAGGAGATCTGAGGCATGGTCTGGAGCCGCATCAGCATATAGTTCCGGCGACGCTGAAATTCAGAGACCATCCGGCTGATCTCATACTGGGGTCCGGCCAGCGCCTCTACGCTTGCCTGCTGAGAAATGGAGCAGGGATTGGAGGTGGTGTGGCTCTGGATTTTGGCCATGCCGGCGATAATATCGGCCGGGCCCGCGGCATACCCGATGCGCCAGCCGGTCATGGAATAGGCCTTGGAGACACCGTTGATGATGATGGTCTTTTTCTTTATGTCCTCTCCCAGTGAGGCGAAGCTGACGAACTTGAAGTCGTCATAGACCAGCTTCTCATAGATTTCGTCGGCTATAACATAGATGTCTTCTTCCAGGATGACATCGGCCAGCGCCTCCAGCTGCTGCTTCTGGTAGGCCGCGCCCGTCGGGTTGGAGGGATTGTTAAGGAGAATGGCCTTGGTGGAGGGTGTGATGGCGGCTTTGAGTTGTTCGGGAGTGAGGAGGAAATCGTTCTCCTCGCGCGTCTGGACGATCACGGGTTTGCCCTTGGCCAGGACCATCATGTGCGGATAGGAGACCCAGTAGGGCGCCGCGATGATGACCTCATCCCCTTGATTGATCAGGGCCTGCGTCAGGTGATAGAGAGAACTCTTCGCTCCGGTGGAGACGATGATCTCTCCCTTGTCATAGACCAGCCCCAGATCCTCTTCCAGGCGCTTGAGTATGGCCTCCTTGAGGGCGGGAGTTCCGTCCGCCTGGGTGTATTTGGTGAAATTCTGGTCGATCGCCTGTTTGCCGGCAGACTTGATGTTTTCGGGAGTGGGAAAATCCGGTTCCCCCACACTCAGGTCGATGACGTCCACTCCGGCCGCTTTCATGGCCTTGGCCTTGGCTGTCACCTTCAGGGTGGGGGACTCGCCGATTTGATTGGCTTTATCTGATACAGTCATGGTTGCCTAGTCGAGTCGGGAATCAGGATTCGTCCTTTTTTTCTTTCACCTGAGTCTTGGCCTGAAAATATTTCTTCAAGTCCACTCCGGTTAGGGCTTCGACCACGTCGGGCATTTGAGCCAGTACATCCGCCACCTGGGCCGTGATCTTGGTAGCGCCCGTCCCCTTTTCCCCTCCCACCAGCACGATCTTGTCGACCTTGCTCAGGGGCTCGGACACGGCCCTGGCCAGTTCGGGAAGGGCATTAAGATACAGCTCGAGGATGGCGGCCTGATTGTATTTTTCCCAGGCTTCGGCCTTTTTGTGCATGGCCTCGGCTTCAGCGATCCCGCTGAGTTTCGTCTTTTCCGCCACGGCCTGCCCTTCCATCTTCATGGCTTCGGATCTGCCTTTGGCTTCCGTCTGGATCCGGAAACCCTCGGCCTCGGCTTCGGCCTGGAGCTGGTATTTGCGGGCATCTGAGGGCTTGATCACATCCGCCTCCAGTTCTTTCTGTTTCCGCGTGATCTCGAGTTCCCCGATCTTGATGGCTTCCTCTTTCTCGACCAACTGTACGGCCGCCTCTTCTTTCTTGATCTCCTTGTTGAGGCGGATCCGCTCGAGCTCGTAGGCGAAGTCGGCCTTGGCCTTCTTCTGGTTAACCGTGACCTGGGATTCGGCTTTTTTGGCCTCGTTGTCCCATTGGGCCTTGGCGATCAGGGCCTCGGCGTTCAGACGGGCCACCTCTCCTTCCTTGTGAGCCTCGGAGGACTTGATTATGGCTTCCTTTTCTGTCTCGGCCTCGGCAATGGCCGCGTCGCGTTTGGCTGCGGCGATCTGAGGCTTGCCCAGGGCGTCCAGGTACCCCTGGGTGTCGCTGATCTCACGCAGCGCGAACGAGAGCAGATTGAGGCCCAATCTCGAGAGTTCACCCTCTGCCGCCTGCGCGACCCTCTCGGAAAAATCCATCCTGTTCCGGTAGAGGTCCTCCACTGTCAGGTTGCCGATCAAGGCCCGTATTTTTCCGTCCAGGATGGTCTCCGCCACTTCCCGGATTCCGTCTTTGCCGGTTCCCAGGAACTGCTCCGCCGCCACATGGATGGAGTGCTCGTCCGATCCGATTTTGACCTGGGCAGCGGCCTCCGCCAGGATGAGGATGCCTCCATGTGTGAGGACCTCGGGTGTCTTTATGCTGAGGTTGATGACGTCGATGGGCAGGACATCGTATGTCTCCAGAAGCGGCCAGACAAAAGCGCCGCCCCCGAGTCGGAATCTGTATCCGATCCTGCGTTTTGTCCCGTCGGGTTCCGTGATGATTTTCTTGCGGCCACCCGAAATGATCAGGACTTCATTGGGGCCGACCTTTTTGTATTGCTTGGCGGTCAAAAAGACCAGAAGTCCGATAAATAGCGATATGATTCCGATCCAAATGAGAGTGGGCACTAATGACATCGGTACCTCCTTTGGAGTATATGACTGTGATCAAAGAAAGGATTATTATACGGCCTCATAACATCTTTTTAAAGGGAATTAATCAGGAGAGAAGTTTGTCCCGGAAGTAGGCGATTGTCTTCTCCAACCCTTCCTCCAATCCGACCTTCGGTGCCCAGCCCAGTTTTTGAGCGGCCAGCGTGTTGTCGGGGCAGCGCTGGACAGGGTCGTCTTCCGGCAGTGGCTCATGCGAGATCCGGGAGGAACTTCCCGTCATCCGGATGATCCTTTCTGCGATCTCTTGAATGGGATACTCCTCGGGATTCCCCAGGTTGACGGGGCCCATGAAGTCCGGATGGTCTATCATGGTAGTCAGACCCCGGATCATATCGGTGACATAACAGAACGAGCGGGTCTGGCTTCCGTCCCCATACACGGTCAGCGGCTCTCCGCGCAGCGCCTGGACGATGAAATTGCTGACCACACGGCCGTCTTCGACCGCCATGCGCGGGCCGTAGGTGTTGAAGATCCGGCAGATCCGAATCTGTACCCCGTTCTGCCGGTGATAATCCATCATGAGCGTTTCTGCCACACGCTTGCCCTCGTCGTAACAGCTGCGGATGCCGATAGGATTGACGTGACCCCAGTATGACTCGGGCTGGGGATGGAGTTCGGGATCGCCGTAGACCTCGGAAGTGGAGGCCAGCAGGATGCGCGCCTTGGTTCGTTTGGCCAGCCCCAGCATGTTGATGGTGCCCATGACGCTGGTCTTGATGGTCTTGATGGCATTGTACTGGTAGTGGATGGGCGACGCAGGACAGGCCAGGTGATAGATGCGGTCCACCTCGGCAAAGAAAGGATGAATGATGTCGTGCCTGGTCAATTCGAAATACGGGTGTGCGAAGAGGTGGCGGATGTTGTCTTTGCTGCCGGAGAAGAAGTTGTCGATGCATAGGACATCGGCTCCCTGTTCGATCAGTGTGTCACATAGATGGCTTCCCAGAAAGCCCGCCCCACCTGTAACCAGCGTATGGTTCTGATTGTTTTTCATGACTTTTTCTCAAGGCTTCCGGCCCCCTGCCGGAACGTTACGGGTCAGGCATAGGCCATGAACAGCATGCTTTTTTCCTTGAGGACGGCCTTCTGCAGTCGGATGAGCTCCTGGATCCCTGTTTCCGCCATTTGCATGAGCGCTTGGAACTCATCCTTCCGGAATGGCCGCTGCTCGGCCGAGGCCTGGATCTCAACCAGTTGGCCGGTATCCGTAGCTACGACGTTCATGTCCGTTTCGGCATTCGAGTCTTCCTTGTAGTCCAGGTCGAGGAGGACCTCTCCCTCTACGATCCCGACGCTGATCGCCCCGGCCAGATTCTTCAAAGGCATCGCGTCCAGCGCTCCCTTGTCCATGAGTTTTTTCAATGCCAGGGCCAAGGCGACGCACCCGCCGTTGATGGCCGCCGAGCGAGTGCCGCCGTCTGCCTGGAGCACATCGCAATCGATTATGATCTGGCGTTCTCCCAGGGCATGGAGGTCGGTCACGGCGCGCAGGGAGCGTCCGATGAGGCGCTGGATTTCCTGAGTGCGTCCGGAGATCCGTCCCGGGGTTCGTTCCCGCTGGCTGCGAACCGCGGTGGAGCGGGGGAGCATGGCATACTCCGCTGTTACCCAGCCTTTGCGTTTCCCCTTGAGAAAGGGAGGCACCCTCTCTTCGATCGTGGCTGCCACCATGACCCTGGTTCTGCCCATCTCGATGAGCGCTGAGGCGTCTGCATAGTCCAGCTGGTCGGTGATGATGCGGACTTCACGTGGAGCGTCCACAGGGCGATTGTCCTTACGCATGGTCGAATCCGTTCAGGCTGACACCTCTGTCTTCAGAAGAGTGCCGCCGCTGATTTTCTCTGGGATAATTCCGGCGAGCCGATGATATACTACTCTGGAAAAAAGTGCAACAGAAGGGGGGGGCGGATTAAGGGCGGGTTTTCCAGCGGTCGTGGAACCAGAACCAGTATTCCGGTTTCCGGCGGATCTGATCTTCGATGATCTTTGTGCAGGCCTGTGTGATGTTTTTCACATCCCGGTCCCTGTCTCCGGTCCGTTTCACCTGGACCGGGGGGAAGACCTGCACACGATAGCCGCGGGACGCAGACGGGACACAGAATACAGGGATGATCGGGGCCCCTGTCCTGAGGTGGAACATAGCCAGGCTGGGCGTCGTGGCTGCGCTTTTACCGAAAAAATCGACAAAGATCGCTTCCTGCGCCAGTACGTTCTGATCGATGAGGATGGCCACGGATTCCTGACCGCGTAGCGCCTTCAGAATCTCCCGGCCGGCCTGGAATTTCGAGATTACCTTGGAGCCCAGCCGCCCCCGCAGTTTGAGGAGGGTCTTCTCCAGGAACATGTTGTCCAGGGGGCGCGCCACCACGCTCATGGGGATTATGGGATTGATCGGGGTTGGTGCGATCTCCCAGAGGCCGAAGTGGGCGGTGAAGAGCAGGGCGCCTCGACCCTGGTCTACCGCCTTATGCAGATGCTCCTCCCCTTCTATCTGGATGTGGCGGTCCCGCTTCGCAGGGGACTGATTGGCCAGATGGAAAAAATCGAAGAAGACGGTTCCGAAGTGGAGGAATGCACTGTGGATAATCGCGGCTTTGTCTTCTTCGGAGATGGTATCGTTGAAGGCTGCGTTGAGGTTGGCTGCCGCCACCTCACGATGCTTCTTGTCCACTCTGTAGACGAGTCGGCCGCAGCTTCGCCCCAGGGCGCGGACTCCCCTGCGTGGAAGCAGGCGCAGCAGCCCCAGCAAGGCCGCGACCGGCAGATAGATCAGGAGAGAGGTCGCTCGGGATTTCATGCGCATGTGAGGGGTCCGATCCTGGAATGCAGGTACTCATAGAATGCCGGGTCTATCTCGAGAGCAATCTTGACATAATACAGTGGCAGATCGCTACAGTCCGGGAGAGTGCCCAGCTTAACGGCGTCCTTCTCGGTAGTGAAGGCCGCCTCGGCCCCAGATTTCGCCAGCCGGGTTCTGATCCGGACAATGCTTCCAGGGGGGTAAGGGTGATGGTCCGGGAAGCGCACCGTCCCGCTGGGGTGGATGCCCTCCGAATTCAGGAGTGCGAAGAACCGCTCAGGCCGGGCTATGCCGCAGAAAGCCAGGATACTTTTCCCCTTCCAGTCGGCAAGGGAGGAGGATTCATGCAGGGCGACAGAATACACTTCCTGAGCAACCACGCGGTAGGAGAAGAAACGCGTATCCGAGAACCGTCTGGTGAGGCCCTCCGGGTGCGGCTCGGTAGGGTTCTGCTTCAGGAAGACGGAATCCGCCCGTTGCATTGCAGACACAGATTCACGCAGACGAATCTTCTCCTCGGGATCGAAGAGCAGAATATCCAGTTCTCTCTTTAACCTGCGATGCTGGAATCCGTCATCCAGCACGGCGACCTGGAACCCGTCTGCCTTGGCCATGCGACAGGAGGCCAGCCGGTCTTTCCCCACATAGACTCCCGCTTCCGGCAGGTTACGGGCGACCATGTAGGGCTCGTCACCGGAGTCTCGCCAGGTTCCTTGCAGTTCGCCGCCTCTGGTCAGGACACCGCCAGTCCGTTCCCAGCGGCCTCGGTATCCTCGAGTGACGAGAGCAGGACGGATGCCTTTTTCCTTCAGATGCCTGAGGAGTTCCTGTGCCAGGGGAGTTTTTTCCGAACCGCCGAAGCTGATGTTCCCGACGCTCACCACCGGCAGGGGTGCTTCGGCCGAAGCCAGGAGGCCTTTCTCGTACAGCACGTTCCGGATCCGGCATCCCAGCCGATGGAGAAGTGAGAGCAAATACATCACCGGCTGCATGGTGCGAATATACACCAATCCCCCTCTCCCCGTCCAGCCCCTCC
>JBGUED010000051.1:0-10063 GCA_041821525.1 Candidatus Aminicenantaceae bacterium
TAGCAATCCGTATCCCAGCAGCTTCGAGGCGCCGTCAGCTCCAATTCCTGGCGTTCTTCACAGCAGTCCTCCTAACCTACCTAACCATCAACCTTACCGAGGGGCTGAAGAACCGTTCCATTTTGCAGAACTCCCTCAAAAACACCGTCCTATCGCTGGAAGAATGGGGCCGCTTCTACATCTCACAGTCCCTGCCTGCCATCGATAAAGAAGCCGGACGCGTCATCGAGACCCTCAAGAGCTCCAGGACACACGAATTCGCGCGAGAACTGTGGAGGGGAACCCTGCTGGCCAAGTCGAATTGGTACTCCAGCCTGGAACTCGCGGCATCCGATGGGAGGATCGTATCGCGCTTTTCCTTGAACATCCCCGAGATGTACAGGCCCGATCAATTCCTCCCGGAGACGGGGGAGTGGCGGATTCTCTCTGAGAGGCTGTCCTACTGGGGGAAAGACCAGGATTTTTTGATCGCCTATAAGGACTGGTTCGAGGAGGGAGCGCGCGTGGGCAGGTCGATGATCATGCTGTCCATCGATTTCGAGATGCTTCCCTTCCTCTATTCCTCCAATCCCTATTCCGAGCTGCTCAGGATCGCTTCCTACCCGTCCCTCGACCGGCTGGACCTGGGGTTCGCCGCCTTCGATTTTCAGGGTAGACTCCTCTTCAATCCCCATAATCTCTCATCCGGGCTCCCCGAATCCACACTCCAGGATACCTTAAGTTCCGATGCGCCTGTCTGGACAAATTTCGCAGACAAGGGCCGGCATTTCCAGGCACTGACATTTTCTTATAAAGACAGGATCTATGCCCTGCTCCTTCCCAGGAAGACCTTTCTGAAATACACCGTCGACTTCCTGAAACTGTTTATAATCTACTCTGCGTGTCTGGCTCTGCCGGTCTTGGTCGCTCATGCCGCCGCTTCCCGGAAAAAGGGGAAGGGCCTGCTCTGGTCTTTCTCCAACCGGGTCTACCTCGCCTTTGTGGTCATCGCCCTCATCCCACTCCTCCTGTTCACAATATCGACGCAGGATTTTTTCGCTCGTATTTTTTCACAAAAGATCGCCGAGGAAGCGGAATCCCATGCCAATTATGCGCACCGGGTCTTCGAAGACTATGTGTTCCAGCAGCAGGAAGACCAGGTCTCGCTCACGATCCCTCCGGAAGAACTGCTCATCCGGATCAGCAACGCCCTCGCGCATGATGTTCATCTGTACCTGGACGGCCGGATGTATGCGACAAGCCACAGGGAATTCTTCGAGTATGGCCTGCTCCCGGACTTTATCGACGGCGAGATCTTCTACAAGATCCAGTACGAGAATAACCCGCTCTACACACAGACCCAGAAGATCGGCGACTATTCCTTTCACACGCTCACGATTCCCTACTATTTCCAAAACAATTTTCTCCTCATCTCCCTGCCCTTCCCCCTGGAAGAGCAGCAGATCTCTCAGGCCAGGGCCGATATCCTGGAGTTCCTGTTCCTGCTTTCCGTGATTTTTATCCTCATCGTCCTGCTGTTCGGCCGGGCTGCCGGGGCGACCATTACCTCGCCCATCCGGAAGCTCCTGGCCGGGACAAAAGAGGTCAGCCTGGGGAACCTGGAGATTTCGATCCCCTACGAGCACGAAGATGAGATGAAAACCCTGGTCAGCGGCTTCAATGATATGGTCCTCAGCCTCAAGCGACACCAGCAGGACCTGGCAGACCTGGGCCAAAAAGTGGCCTGGGCTGAGATGGCCCGCAAGGTGGCCCACGAGATCAAGAATCCCCTGACTCCTATCCAGCTGTCCGCCGAGCACCTCCTCCGCGTCTATGAGGAAAGGCCCGCAGAATTTGAAAAAGCCCTGCAGGAGTCCACGAGCTACATCGTTACGGAGGTCGAGCATCTTCGGAAGATCGCCCAGAAATTTCTGGAGACTTCCAAGGATGCAACACTTAAGAAAGAAGAGCTCGACCTGAGGGAGATCCTGGAGCAGACACTGGAGCCATACCGGAAAGTCCTGACAGAACGGATTCAATTCAGCGTTTCGTTTACTGGAGACAACTTTGCCTTCTCCGGGGATCAGGCCAAGATCAAGATCGTGCTCCGCAACATCCTCACCAACGCCATAGAATCCGTTCAGGACCGCGGCCGCATCAATATTGCCCTCGCACATACCGGATCTGAGCTGCTGCTGGACATCGCCGACACCGGGCCCGGCCTGGAGCCGGACATCCTGGAGCGCATCTTCGAGCCCTATTTTTCCACCAAAGACGTGGGCACGGGTCTGGGGCTCCCCATTGCCAAGAAGATCATAACGGATCATGGTGGGACCATCACAGCTCAGCCGAACCACCCCCAGGGGCTGAAGATCCGGATCAGCCTCCCTGCAGCGTAACCTGCTGAGAGCGATTCCCGCCCTTCCACACTGCGCTCGGCTCTCACGACTAAATGATCGCGTAAAGACGCACGCCAAGAAAGACTGGAATTTTTTAGGGAAATATGGAAAAATATATGGCGATGAGATCCCCAAAAATCCTACTTATCACAATCATGATCGTGCTCCTGGCCGCCTTCTCTGTTCCGGCCCGGGGCGAACGTGTGAGCCTTAAGTTCAGCTTCAGCAGCAACAACCTCACCGGCAATGACATCAACACCTGGATCGACTCCTTTAACCTGTTGTGGCAGGACTGGCGGGATGTCAAGGGAGGCACGCTGCAGGGTCAGTTCGTTCCCATCAGCTACTCCAACGGCCTGGAGATCGAACTGCGGATTCCGCTCTACAAAGGCCTGGCCATCAACCTGGCCGGCTCCTGGTATTCTAGCTCTGAGGAAGGATCTATCAGCTTCGACCACGCCGCCGGTTCACAGAGTGAGGAACAGTACATCCAAAACAAGGTCACGGCCGTGCCCTTGAAGATCGGTCTCAGCTACGCCTTCGTTCTTCCCCCCTTCCCCCGGCTATCCCTCTTGGCCGGATTGGGCCAGCACATCGTGTTCGTCTCCTACGACAGCACCAATAACTACAAATCGGTCATCACAGACTTTGACAAGCAGTTCACATATCAAATCAACAAAAACAACGAATACACGTCTGAGTCGCTGGGTCTCTACGCGAACTTGGGAGTGGAACTGGAACTCCTCGAGTTCATGGCCGTGGTGGTGGAAGGCGAAAAGGTCTGGAACTCTACCGATGGTTTCAAGGGATCTTACCGAAATGAAGCGCTGGGATTTCCCGGAGGGAACCTGGTGCAGGCCGGGAAAGCGTCCCTCTACTTCTACGACAGCGATCACATCGGGACCGGGAATTTCTACAACGTCCTGGCAGGTCATGAAGAAGGGCCGGAGGGCCAGCTGGACTATCCGCTGGATGGGGGACCCATACAAGGACCGATGGTCAAAAATGTCCGACAGGGAGAACTGGACTTCAACACCGTCTCCTTCAAACTCGGGATCCGTTTCAAATTCTGAGCGATATAAGGTACCCGCCATGTCGAAAATTCTAGTGATGTATTACAGCCAGACCGGGAATACCCAGCTGGTCGCAGAGGCGATCTTCGAGACATTAAAGGGAGACAAGAGCATAAAATCCCTGAAGGAACTCACTGACGGAGAGATCGCATCCTACAGCCTTATATTCGCAGGATTCCCCGTCCACTCCCACAGCGTTCCCCCTGTGGCCACGGAGTTCCTGAAAGCCATTCCCCAGAGGAAAAAGGTCGCTTTTTTCTCCACGCACGGCTCTCTCAAGGGAAGCCCTCTGTCAAGGGAGGCCCTGGAAAACGCGACGGTCCTGGCTGCGGGAGCCCGCGTACTCGGCACGTTTTCTTGCCGGGGCAGGGTTTCTCTGCAGGCTCTGGATGTCCTGATGAGATCTCCGGAACACAAGACCTGGTCAGAGATGGCGATTTCCGCCAATACACACCCGGATGAGAGCGACCTGGCGGAGGCCCGGGACTTCGCCGCCAGGATCCTGACCCTCGCCTCCCAAGACTAAGGGAGGGCAGGGATAAAGCCTAGCTCCCCGCAGATTCTTTTCGCCTCACTTCCACATTTTTTTCGGCGCCTGCGGAAGTCGCTACCGCTCAGACATCCTCGGCGTCCCCACGGATTCCCTCACAAAACGCTTTACTGAGACTGAATCTGCGATGGTCGCTGCGGCTTTACCCTCTGCCCTCCTGTAGCCATCGGAAATGAGGGGCAGTTCCTAGAAGAAGAGCTAGGTTTTATCCCTGCCTTCTACTTTTTTTCGATGAGTTCGATCAAAACTCCATTAAAACTACTTGGATGGATGAAGGCGATGCGGCTCCCGCCAGCTCCTGAGACCGGCCTTTCATGGATCAGGCGGACGCCTCCCTGCTTCAACTGCTCCAGAGATTTCTCGATGTCCTGCACCTCGAAACAAAAATGATGGATCCCCTCGCCATGATCTGTAAGGAACCGGGCGACCGTAGAATCATCTCCCAGGGGGGACATGAGTTCCAGGGCGAGATTGCCCGGGGCCTGCATTTTACACAGACGGACGCCCCTTTCCGGGAGATCCTCGACTTCGCCGGCTACCATCCCCAAGGCTTCCACCCACCGGGCGATGCTGCCTTGAAGGTCTTTGACCGCGATCGCGATGTGATCCATCTTTGTGATCCTCATCTTATGCCTCTCCGATCTCTCCCAGTACCTGGTCGGCCAGCGTATAAGGGTCGATTTCCCGCTGGCAGATCCTATCTACCAGTGCCTCGAATTCCGCCTCAGGCAGTGCCGCTGTCAACCTTTCAGTCATCTTTCCATGCAGGATCGTCCTGAGCATCCAGCCGATCCTGCGTCTTTGTCTCTGCTCGATCTCTCCCGGCGATTGAGAGCGGCGGCGGTCCTGGATTGCCTCCCACAGGGCCTCGATCCCCTCTCCCGTCGGTGCGACGGTCTTCAAAACCAGAGGCCTGACCGCGTCTTCCCCTCCCAGTTCCAGGAGGGCATGAAGCCGGCGCTCCATGGCGTCACTCCCGGGTGAATCGGCCTTGTTGAGGACAAAGATATCGGCGATCTCCATGATCCCAGCCTTGAACACCTGGACATCGTCGCCAACATCCGGAGTCAGGATCACCAGGATCAGTTCAGCCAGTCGGACCACTTCCACCTCATCCTGGCCCACACCAACTGTCTCCACCAGGACAAAATCCTTCCCAGCTGCCTCCAGCAGAACGATCACGTCTCCTGTGGCCTTGGCTAACCCGCCCAGATGACCGCGAGTCGCCATACTTCGGATGAAAACCCGGGGATCTGAGCTATGCTGCATCATGCGGATCCGGTCGCCCAGCACCGCCCCTCCGGTAAACGGACTGGAAGGATCCACGGCCACAATGCCAAGGTCCCTGTCCGACCGAGTGATCAGAGCGGCTAGGCCGTCCACCAGTGTACTCTTCCCCGAACCGGGCGATCCGGTGATCCCCACGACAAATGATCCCCCACTGCGGGGAAAAATCTCCTGCAGCAGTTCCTGGGATTTCGGATGGTGGTTCTCCACGAGGGTGATGGCCCGTGCGAGCGCTCTCTTATCTCCCCGCAGAAGCTCTTGTGCGATCTTCATCGATACAAATTCTGGAATCCGGATTGGGATCCCGCTGCGATCAGGACTTTAGGACCTGCTGAGCGATGATCCACCTCTGGATCTCTGAGGTTCCCTCGCCGATGGTCGCCAGCTTGGAGTCCCGGTACAGCTTCTCAACCGGATATTCTTTACTGAAGCCATATCCCCCATGGATCTGGACCGCAGTCGAGGAGGCCTTGACCGCCAGTTCGCTGGCGAACAGCTTTGCCATGGCCGATTCTTTCGGGATTCTCTTGCCCTGGTCCTCGAGGAACGCGGCTCTGTAGGTGAGCAGCCTGGCCGCATCCAGTTCGGTGTATCCATCGGCCAACATCCACTGGATTGCCTGGAAATTGGCGATAGGCTGATCGAATTGCTCCCTTTCTTTGGCATACTTCAGCGAAGCATCCAGCGCTCCGGAGGCAATGCCCAGGGAAAAGCCGGCGATGCTGACGCGGCCGCCGTCCAGGACGGCCATGGCCTGCCGATATCCGGTTCCCACCTCACCCAGAAGCTGTTCCCCAGACAGCTCGAGGTCTTCAAACACAAGCTCTGAAGTGTCGGCTGCGCGGACACCGAGCTTATCCTCTATTTTGCCCACCTTGAATCCGGCCATGCCTTTTTCCGCAATAAAGGCGGAGATCCCCTTGCGGCCCTGTTCCGGATCAGTGATGGCCATGATCACCTGGATCTCAGCCAGGGAGCCATTGGTGATAAAAATCTTGCTCCCGTTCAGAACCCAACGGTCACCCTTTTTGACGGCGCGGGTCTTCATGGAAGCGGCATCTGATCCGGCTGCCGCTTCCGTCAGGGCCCAGGCCCCCAGCGTTTCCCCTTTGGCGAGTCGGGGGAGGTATCTTTTTTTTTGTTCTTCGTTGCCAAAAAGGTTGATGTGGTTGGAACATAGGGAATTGTGAGCGGCCACGACCAGCCCGACAGAGGGATCGACTTTGGAAAGCTCCTCCAGGATGATGACGTAGTCGACATTGGAAAAGCCAGCCCCATCATATTCCGGGGGAATGATGATCCCCAGTAGTCCCATATCCGCCAGTTTGCGTGTAAATGCTTCGGGCCATTTCCCCTGGTCGTCACTCTCTCTGACGTGGGGCTGAATCTCTTTGAGCGCAAAATTTCGGATGGAGTCCTTCAGGAGCTCCTGCTCCTCGGTCAGTAAAAAATCCATTTTTGTTCCTCCCACTGGATGCCATGTATGCTCATCTTACTCAGCGTACTCAGATTTGGCAAGAACAAAATCCACCGCTTGGACAGGGGCCTGGACTCTTCAGCTCGATTGACAATCCAGGGCATTTCCTCTACAGTGATGAACATGTTTTTGAAGCTCTTGGCCTATGCCATCATGGCCGTGGTCATCTATCTGATCCTGCGTTTTTTTTCCGCACTCAACTCGGGACAAAAACGCATGGCTCCCGGGCAGAAGACTTCGGGAGTGATGGTCAAGGATGAGACCTGTGACACCTACCTGCCCAAGGATGAAGCGATTCGAGAGCTGTATCAGGGACAGGAGCACTTCTTCTGCTCCAATACTTGCCGCAAGAAATTCCTCCAGACCAAAAAGCCTCATTGATCTGTGTAGATCTTCAGATGCAGCCGTACCGACTTGGCGGATTTTTGCTCTGAAGGGATAAAAACCTTAACGTCAATCTTTCTAGAGATCTATGGGGCGATACTCCAGGCATCGATGGTCACCGCCGCTTCCAGGGTGATCTGTTCGTGCTGGAAATTGGAGGGTACGATATAGGAGTCTCCGGTTGCAACGATGATCTCCTCATTTTCCCCATTGTGTTTGATGATGATCTTCTGTTTCCCTTGGAGAATGGTTGTCACCTGTTCATAGGAGTGTTTGTGAGCAGGGACGGCCGATCCCGCCCTGTATTCGAAGCGGGCCATCAGCACGTCTTTTCCGCAAGCCAGGGTATGCCGAACGACACCATCGAACATCTCTACTTCAGGTTGGTCATCTTTATTTATTTTAAGCATCATTGTCCTCCCATTCTGCTGCCGGGCCTACCCGGTGATCTCGAATTCTTCGAATTCTCCTTGGTATTCCAACCACGAGACATCAACGGCCTCCACATGAGACATCGGCGGGCCTTCTTTGACAGCAGCGATCAAACCATCCACCTTCTCTCTCTCGCCTTCCACCATGATCTCGACCCGGCCGTTGTTCAGGTTCTTTACCCAGCCTGCAAGTCCCAGCAGGGTTGCTTCTCTCTGGGCATGAGCACGGTAAAACACGCCTTGAACACGCCCGGATACCACGATGCTTGCTCTTACCATCCTCTTGAACGGAAGCATGTTATCACAATTGATTTCTCAGGTACAATCCGAAGCGGAACCGTGACAGGGATCCACTGTTAATTTTAGTCGAAACTCAGACGGGAAATGTGCGTTTCCCCGGTCATCCCAAGACCCTCATTGGCCTAGCATACATATACGTTCCCTGCTCAATCTGATAGGATGTTGAATTATGCCTTCAGGAGTTCTCCTTTCGCTCGCCGGTTTCGATCCCACCTCCGGGGCAGGCGTGACCCTGGACCTCAAGGTCTTCGCAAGTCATAGCTTCCAGGGGATGGGATTGGCTACGGCAATCACAGTCCAGAACACACAAGAGGTCAAAGATCTGCACTGCCTCCCCGCCGAGTTGCTGAAGCGGCAGTATCGGGCCCTGACAGAGGACACAGATATACTGGGCATCAAAGTCGGCATGCTGGGCTGCCGTGAACACATATCCACCATCGCCTCCATCCTGGAAACAAGAGCGTCTCTGCCGGCTGTCATCGATCCGGTTCTGCGTTCCAGCTCAGGGACTTGGCTCCTGGAGCCCGATGCAGTTAACGATTATATGGGCACACTGGCAGGTCGCATCACACTCCTGACTCCGAACCTCGAGGAGGCCGCCTCGATCACCGGCTCCGAGGTGTCGGGCCTGGACGATATGCATGCAGCGGCCCGGCAGATATATCAGGACTACGGCATCCCAAGCTTGGTCAAGGGGGGCCATCTCACCGGCGTCATAGTCGATGTTCTTTTCGATGGCTCTGCATATCACGTCTTTGAGAGAGAAAGAACGGAAGGTAACGTGCACGGGACAGGATGCTTTCTTTCCTCTTCGATCCTGTGTTTCTTAGTTCAGGGACGATCCCTGGCCGACGCCTGCCGGCTGGCCGGCGATCTGACGCGGGAGGCCATCCGAAAGGCCGTCCCGGTGGGAAAAGGACAGAGGCTTATCTTCCTGGAATAGATCCCTGGGTTGCGCAGCTCGCAGCTCAGGATTAAAGATCGGGTCTTCTTCCAAAAGTCCACAGATCTTTATTTGAAGGCCGCTAATCTGAATCAGTAAACATCATCGAGGATTTTATCGGCGCTGTTCAGCACCTCTTCTGGGAAAACGATCCCCTGCCTTTCCGCCATCTTAAGATTGATATGCAGCATGACTCTGTCCATGTGTTGGAACGGAATGTTTTCCGGATTCTCACCGTTCTTGACACGGACAGCGATCTTACCGGCCCTATGCCCGATCTCATAAAAATCCCACCCCAAGGCTGCACAAGCGCCCATCTCTGTATGGTACAAGACTCCCCCGAATAAGGGGATCTCATTGTCCACGGCGACCCTGCCCACGGCCTGAAAAGCCTGGTTGATCGTGTTGTCTGAGATCTGATAAATGACATCGATCTTCTTGTTGATCAGGATCTGTGCGGACAAGAGCACCTCACTGGCATTCGCGATCGGGATTGCGATCATCTCAAGTCCAAGCTCGGCTGCTTCTTCCCTGGCTTTTTCCTTGTAGAACAGGGAGTTGAGCTCTGACGGTGTCCAAAGCGTTCCCACGCGCTTGATCCCGGGCATCAGAGATTTGATGAATTCCAGACTCTGACGGATGGGGCCCTCGGATGAGACACCGGCTACATTCCGCAGGTGGTCTTCTGCGGATACGCCGGCCCCAGCAAGATACGGATTCGCGACCGAGGCAAAGACAATCGGGATGTCCGTGGTGGAATGGAGGGCCGCCTGAAGGCTTGGCGTCGAAATAGGTACGATCATGTCCACCTTTTGAGCCATGAAGCTCTCCGCGATCCTCCATATCTCGGGGACCTGCCCGCGTGCGTTCTCGATCAGGATCCGAATTTCCCGGCCGTCCACAAGCCCCTCCTCGGCCAAGGAATCTACGAATCCCCGGCGTGTTTCCGTCAGGGTGGCGGCATCGTTCATCTGCAGGATGCCAATGGTGTAGATCTCGGGCTGCGGGCTATCACAGTGATACAGAACAAGGAAGAGGACGATGAGACCCCAGATTGATCTGCGCATGAGATGTGTCGGTAACAAGTCCTCAACATGATAAATAAAAATCCTCCCTCTTACAAGCCCTTCCCGGCCGTCTCTCCACCCCAACCTCCCGGCCGTCTCTCCACCCCAACCTCCCGGCCGTCTCTCCACCCCAACCTCCCACCTTAAAAGGAATAGCGGATCTGAGTTCTCTC
>JBGUED010000052.1:0-9904 GCA_041821525.1 Candidatus Aminicenantaceae bacterium
GAAACTGGGGACCATCAAGAACTCCCAATTATTAGAACCGCTCTTTGAGTTCTCCGGCGCATGTGCTGGCTGTGGTGAAACCCCCTATGTAAAACTGGCCAGCCAGCTCTTTGGCGACCGCATGATCATCGCCAACGCCACAGGCTGCTCATCCATCTACGGCGGGACCTTTCCCACCGTCCCGTACTGTAAGGACAAGCAGGGCCGCGGCCCTACCTGGGCCAACAGCCTGTTCGAAGACAATGCAGAATACGGCTTCGGAATGAGGCTGGCCGTGGATGCCAACCGCGGGCAGCTGCGGTCCAACATCGAGGCGCTCTTGGAAATGGGGGCTATGCCAGGACTGACGGCCGCATTAAAGAGGAGCCTTGAGCTTTGGGACGCGGTGGACGACGAGGCCAAAACCGTGGCCGCGTCAGTCAAGGAACTGCTCCCTGCTGCCAGGTCTGCGGCCTCCGGTGACGCCGTCCCGCTCCTGGACAAGATCGTCGAACTCCAGGATTACATCGTGGAAAAGAGCGTCTGGTGTTTCGGCGGCGACGGCTGGGCCTATGACATCGGATATGGCGGCCTGGACCATGTCATGGCCATGAACCGCAACGTCAACATCCTGGTGCTCGACACCGAGGTTTACTCCAACACCGGGGGCCAGGCTTCCAAAGCCACACCCACCGGGTCGGTAGCCAAGTTCGCCTCAGCCGGCAAACGCACCAAGAAAAAAGACCTGGGCATGATGGCCATGACCTACGGCTACATCTATGTGGCTGCGGTAGCCATGGGCGCCAACATGAACCAGTGCCTCAAGGCTTTCGTCGAGGCGGAAACGTTTGATGGCCCCTCGCTGATCATCGCATACTCTCCCTGCATCAACCATGGGATCGACATGAGCAGGACCCAGCAGGAGGAGAAGCTGGCTGTGGATTCCGGATACTGGCTCCTCTACAGGTTCAATCCGGATCTGGCCGCCGAAGGCAAGAACCCGCTGATGATGGATTCGCGTGAGCCCAAGCTGGAGTACGGGGAGTTTCTAAAGAACGAGGTACGCTACCGCACCCTGGAGCAGCAGTATCCGGAGCAGGCTAGTATCCTGTTCAAGCGGGCTGCAGAAGAGGCCAGACAGCGCTACGAAACCTATAAGAAACTGGCTGAAGCCTGATCTATACAGTCCCAAAGGCTGCAGTAGAAGCGCCTTGTACGATTTGGACGAAGGGACTACTCCGACACAGGAAAGCCAAATATTTCTCTATCCTGCAGGTCGGCATCTTTTACCCTTAGGGCGAATCCATGCCTATGGGGCTGAGACCTGCTTCCCCAAAAAATACTGTCTCATAGAATTACGGGTACGGATGCATAGAACTTTTTGACAAGGTGTCGGGGTATGTGTTAGACAGGGGATACCATCCATGGTTGATTACATCAGGGGAGAAAGTACCATGTACCAACGTCTCTGGCTTTCGATCGCCGCTTCCGGCATTCTTTGGTTTTTCGGATGCGGAACGGGCCCTGCGCCCCCCGCCCAATATGATCAGGGAGCTCTGGTTACGCTGGAGCGGATCTTTGCCCCGGGGGAGTTTTCAGTTCAGAGGTTTGGTCCTGCGCGCTGGTTGGCCGCAGGGCAGGGCTACACGACTCTGGAGCCTTCAGAGAGCATGCCGGATGCCAGGGACATCGTGCGATACCACCCGGATAGCGGAGAGCGCCAGCTCTTGGTCAAGGCCGAGTCGCTCATTCCCCCGGGCCAGGACAGGCCATTGCGCATTGCGGATTATATCTGGTCCCGTGATGCCGAGAAACTCCTGATTTTTACCAACACCAAGCGGGTATGGCGTCAGAACACACGCGGCGATTACTGGGTACTGGACCTGGCGAGCAGAAAACTGCAGCAGCTGGGCCGACCTTTTGAGCCCTCCACCCTGATGTTCGCAAAATTTTCCCCCACCGCAAGCCGCGTGGGCTACGTTATGCAGAACAACATCTATGTCGAGGACCTGGCAACGCGGCGCATCGCCCAGCTGACACGGGATGGATCTGAGAACATCATCAACGGTACCTTTGACTGGGTATACGAGGAAGAATTCGGTCTCAGAGACGGGTTCCGGTGGAGCCCGGATGGAAAGCACATCGCCTACTGGCAGCTTGACAGCACCGAGGTGCGGGAATTCCATATGATAAACAACACCGACAGCCTCTACCCCCGCATCATCACATTCAAATATCCCAAAGTGGGGGAGGCAAACTCCCGGTGCCGCGTCGGCGTGGTGAGTGCCCGGGGCGGCAACACGCTGTGGTTCAATCTGCCGGGAGATTCCCGCGATTTCTACCTCGCACGCATGGACTGGGCCGCGAGTTCGCGTGAGATCGTACTGCAGCGGCTCAACCGGCTGCAAAACACCAACTGGGTCATGCTGGGAAACATCTTCACCGGCCGGACCAGATCTGTATTCACGGACAAGGACGAGGCCTGGGTCGAGGTGGTCGATGACCTGTACTGGCTGGAACAGGACAAATATTTTACGTGGATGAGCGAGCGTGACGGCTGGAACCATGCGTTCCGCATCTCCCGGGATGGGAACGAAATCACCTGTCTGACCCCGGGTGACTACGATGTCGTACGCATCCTGCGCCTGGATGAAGAGAGCGGCTGGCTCTATTTCATCGCCTGCCCCGACAGGCCGACCGAGCGGCACTTGTACCGAGTGCCCCTGGATGGATCCGGTTCCCTCGAGCGTTTGACTCCAGAAGACCAGCCGGGCAATCACGGCTACCAGATCTCACAGGACGGGCAGTGGGCAATCCACACGTATTCCACCTTCGATTCACCGGCCGTGACCGAGCTTATCCGGCTCCCCGGTCATGAGACGTTCCGCGTCCTGACAGACAATGCAGAGCTCCGGTCCAATATCACTGCCCTGGCCAGGCAGCCGGTCGAATTCTTCCGGGTGGACATCGGTGAAGGCGTAACCCTCGATGCGTGGTGCATGAAGCCGCCCGATTTCGATCCACAGAAGAAATACCCGCTCCTGCTCCACGTCTATGGGGAGCCGGCCGGATCCACGGTCCAGGACCGGTGGGGCGGGCGAAACTTTCTCTGGCACACTCTGCTCACCCAGAAGGGCTACCTGGTAATGAGCATTGACAATCGGGGCACCAATGTGCCCCGTGGCAGAGAGTGGCGCAAGTGCATCTACCGCCAGATCGGCATCCTGGCATCCGCTGACCAGGCTGCGGCGCTCAAGACAATCCTGGCCGAGCGCCCCTATGTGGATCCCGGACGGGTCGGGATCTGGGGCTGGAGCGGGGGAGGGCAGATGAGCCTGAATGCCATCTTCCGCTATCCCGAACTCTACAGCACGGCCATGGCCGTCGCCTTCGTGGCCAACCAGCTCTATTACGACACCATATATCAGGAACGGTACATGGGGCTCCCCGGCGACAACGAAGCCGGCTACCGCGACGGATCACCCATAACCCATGCGCATCGGCTCAAGGGCAATCTTCTGATCGTGCACGGGACAGCCGATGACAACGTGCACTACCAGAGCTTCGAGGCCCTGACCAACGAACTCATCAAACACAACCAGGCCTTCACCATGATGTCGTACCCCAACCGCACACACGGGATCCGGGAAGGGGAAAACACCTCCCGCCATCTCTTCGAGCTCCTGACTCGATTTCTGATGGAAAAGATGCCACCGGGACCGGTGCGGTGACTCATCCGAGCCGGGATTCCGGAAGATCGAGAATAAGGAGGGAGCGTTGATGCGTAAAACAGTACACGGAGCTTTGTGTGCAGGACTGGCCGTCCTGGCCTTGGCAGGCTGCAGCGGAGACAGGCCCGCCTTTCCTGAAAAACCCAACATCCTGTTCATCATGACGGACGACCACGCCTCACACGCGATCAGTGCCTACGGCAGCCGCATCAACAGCACACCTCACATTGATCGCATCGCGTCTGAGGGGATGCGTTTCGAGAACTGCTTCTGCACCAACAGCATTTGCGCTCCCAGTCGGGCGGTGATCCTCACTGGCCGCTACAGCCACCTCAACGGATTGCGCGACAACGCGCTCCGTTTCGACGGGCGACGCTCGACCTTCCCCAAGCTGCTGCAAGCCTCGGGCTACCAGACCGCCATGATCGGCAAGTGGCATCTCAAGAGTGAGCCTACGGGCTTCGATTACTGGAACGTGCTGCCCGGGCAGGGCAGTTATTACAATCCGGACATGATCGAGATGGGAGATCAGAAGCGCTTTCCAGGTTATGTCACCGATCTGGTCACCGACTTTGCTTTGGATTTTCTCGAAAACCGAAGGGATCCGGACAAGCCCTTCCTGGTCATGCTGCACCACAAGGCCCCCCACCGCAACTGGCAGCCGGCACCGCGTCACCTGACTCTGTACGACGACACGGTCTTCCCTGAACCAGAGACCCTGTTCGACGATTACACCAATCGCTCGGCGGCGGCGCGGGAGCAGGAAATGACCCTGCGGGACCACATGCAGCCGGAGTATGACCTCAAGATGGGGGAGCCTCCGAGCCGTCTCGACGACACGCAGAGGGCGGCTTGGGAGGCGGCCTATGGGCCCAAGCGAGATGCGTATGCGCGTCTTGATCCCCAGGGGGATGACCTGGTGCGCTGGAAGTACAAGCGCTATATGGAAGATTACCTGGGCTGCATCGCAGCCGTGGACGAAAATATCGGGCGCGTGCTGGACTACCTGAATAAATCCGGACTTGCAGACAACACCCTGGTCGTCTACACATCGGACCAGGGATTTTACCTGGGAGACCACGGCTGGTTTGACAAGCGCTTCATGTACGAGGAATCGCTGCGAATGCCGCTGCTGGTGCAATTCCCCAGCGCCATACGGCCTGGGACGGTCAATGAGAACCTGGTCCTCAATCTTGATTTCGGGCCCACCTTCCTGGCGCTGGCCGGAATTCCCATTCCCGAGACCATGCAGGGAGTGCCCATGGTGCCTCTCCTGCTCGACTCCCCGACCAGCGAATGGCGAAGTTCTGTGTATTATCATTACTACGAGTTCCCGGCCGTACACATGACCAAACGGCACTACGGAGTCCGCACGGAGCAGTACAAGCTCATCCATTTCTACCATGATATCGATGCCTGGGAGCTCTATGACCTGGAGAAGGATCCAAATGAGCTCAAAAACGTATACGCGGACCCGGCCTACGCTGCCCAGGTGGCCGAGCTCACAGAGGAGCTCGCCAGGCTCCGGAAGCAGTATGGCGATTCTGAAGAGCTGGACAGGGAGTTTCTCCGCCAGGATCAGGAGCGGCGCGCCCGGAGATGACGGCGTCCACGGAGTGCCTGGTGCCCAGCCCCCGAGCTGTTTGTAGGCTTTGAGGGCCCGGATTTTATTATTCTGGGATGCTGCCAGAAGAGGAGTTGGGTATGCGACAGAGATTTGTTCTGGTTTTGCTGCTGTGCGGGTTCGCGATCGCCTGCCGCACCGGGATAGATCCCATGACTCCCCGAGACATGGACCCAACCACCCTTTTGTGGTACACCCATCCGGCCGATCAATGGGACAATGCCCTCCCGGTGGGAAATGGCCGGGTGGGAGCCATGGTCTACGGGCGCACCGATACGGAGAAGATCCATTTCAACGAAGAGACCTATTGGTCCGGGGGCCCCTACTCCCAGACCGTCGAGGGGGGCTATCAGGCGCTTCCCGAGATCCAGAGGCTGATCTTTGCCGGAGAATACGTCAAGGCACACAAACTGTTCGGCCGTAAGCTGATGGGTTATCCCATCGAGCAGCAAAAGTACCAGTCCTTGGGAGAGCTTACGCTGGAATTCTCTCAAAAGGAGGAGGTGACTCGCTATCGGCACCAGCTCGATCTGGACACGGCCGTGGCCACCACTCGTTACGAACAGGGTGGCGTGTCCTACACGCGGGAGGTATTTGTCACACCGGTTGACCAGGCGGTCGTGATCCGGCTGACAGCTTCGCGGCCCGGCAGCCTTTCCTTCACGGCTCGCATGCGCGCATTTAGGAACAACGCCCATTCCAACTATGCCACGGATTACTACCGGATGGATGCTTCCGGAGACGATGGGCTCGTGATCTCGGGAAAATCCGCGGATTACCTGGGAGTAACAGGCAGCCTCCGCTACGAGGGCCGGATGAGAGCCTTTCCCGAGGGAGGGAGCCTGCGAGTGGAGGGAACCGACCTGATCGTGGCCGGCGCCGATGCCGTGACCCTCTATATAGCTGCTGCCACCAGCTTTGTCGACTACCGGGATGTGAGCGCCGATCCACATAAGCGCGTGGATGCGGTCCTCTCGGTCCTCGAGGGAAAGCCCTACTCCGATGTCAAAACGGATCACATGCGGGAACATCAGCGCCTTTTCGGGCGAGTATCCCTGGATCTGGGCTCGACCAGGATCTCCTTTCTGCCTACTGATGAGCGCTTGGAACACTTTGACATCACCAACGATCCCAATCTGGCGGCGCTGTGTTTTCAGTTCGGACGCTATCTGCTGATCTCCTCTTCCCGGCCAGGGACTCAGCCGGCAAACCTGCAGGGAATCTGGAACGAGGACATGAATCCCTCGTGGGACTCCAAGTACACCACCAACATAAACACGGAGATGAATTACTGGCCGGCCGAGGTGGGCAACCTCTCGGAATGTGCAGAACCCCTGTTCACGATGATCCGAGAGCTGACAGACCAGGGCAGCGATGTAGCCCGGGAACACTATGGCGTCCGGGGTTGGGTTTTCCATCAAAACACGGACATCTGGCGCGTAGCCGCCCCCATGGACGGTCCGGACTGGGGGACTTTCACAGCCGGCGGTGCCTGGCTCTGCACCCACCTGTGGGAACATTACCTGTTCACAGGAGACAGGGACTTCCTGAAAGATGTGTATCCCATCCTGAGGGGCTGCGCGCAATTTTTCCTGGATTTCCTGGTCGAGCACCCGCGTTATGGATGGCTGGTGACCAATCCCTCCACCTCGCCCGAGAATTTCCCGGGATGGCCGGGAAATGATCCTTTCCTGGACGAGACATGTGATTACATGACACCGGGGACTACGATCTGTGCCGGCTCCACGATCGACATGCAGCTCCTGAAGGATCTCTTCGAATATGTGGCCGAGGCGGCCGGGATCCTGGAGATTGACTTGGAATTCGCCCGCTCAGTCCTGCAAACTCGGGAGCGGCTGGCGCCCATGCGAATCGGAAAAAGCGGAGTCCTACAGGAATGGCTGGAGGACTGGCCCCAGAAAGAGGGGAGCCACCGGCACATCTCCCATCTCTATGGTCTGTATCCGGGCAACCAGATCTCAGCCCGGACCACACCGGATCTGGCAGAAGGCTGCAGGGTCGTCCTTGCGCAGCGCGGCCTGAGGGGAAACGGATGGGCATCCGCCTGGAAGATGGCCTGCTGGGCCCGCCTCTATGATCCGGACATGGCCCTGGCCAACCTCGATTACACCATCCACCACTACACGTACCAGAACCTGTTCAGCATCTGTTCCCGAGCCCTGCAGATCGACGGCACATTCGGGCTTTCCGCGGCCGTGGCCGAGCTGCTGCTCCAGTCGCACGAACAGCAGCTCCACCTGCTGCCGGCTCTGCCGGAGTCCTGGGCGTCCGGAGAGGTCCGGGGCCTGAGAGCCAGGGGAGGGTTTGAAGTGGATATGCTCTGGGAGAAGGGCAGGTTGTCGCGCGCAACCCTGAAGTCCTTGCGGGGTAACGCCTGCCGGATCCGCGTCACGGGGCTGGTTTCCGTCTTCTGCCAGGGGACCGAAATTCCGGTCAGGCAGCCGGCAGATGGTGTTGTTGAATTTGAGACAGAGGCGGGATTAGAATATGAGTTGAAAGGCCGGTAATGGCCTTCGTTCTTTAAAATAATGGGATGTGACATCCGGAAATGAATCGAGATCCAACAGGAGGGAATCCATGCGTTTAATGAATCCGAGAACCGCGGCCTTAGCGTCCTTTACATCTTTAGCAATCCTCGTGATTCTCTGCGGGCCACTTCAAGCCGAGATCGAAATCTCTTCGGTCCTGGGATCGCACATGGTGATCCAGCAGGGCCGCCCCATCGTCCTCTGGGGCTGGGCGGATTCCCAGGAAACCATCAGCGTGAGGTTCAAGGGACAAACGGCCTCCGCTTCTTGTGACGAGGATGGCTCCTGGCGGATCACACTGAACCCTGTGGCAGCCGATGCCAGCCCTGCGTCCCTGACCATCAGTGGGAGCCGGAGTGCTGCTGTCACGCTGGTGGATATACTCGTCGGGGAAGTCTGGCTCTGTTCCGGACAGTCCAATATGGAGTGGAGCATGAACCGCATCCACACTCCTACCCCTGAAATCAATCGGGCCGCGCATCCGGGCATCCGGCTCTTCCAGGTCCCCCGCAGTGCCATGGCAGAGACCCAGGTGGATGTGGACGCTGCCTGGGAAGTGTGTTCTCCAGATACGGTCCGGGATTTTTCCGCTGTGGGCTATTACTTCGGACTGGAGATCCACCGAAAATTGGGAGTTCCCGTGGGGCTCATCGATTCGACGTGGGGAGGAACACGTATTGAGCCCTGGACTCCACCCGCCGGATTTCATGCTGTGAGCGGACTGGATGGCCTGCTGGATGATATTGAAAAGGCGCAGCAGGAATACCGGGAAGTTCTGGTCAAGGCCATGCCGGAATGGCAGTCCTGGATGCGGGAGGCCGAAAGCGCGCTGGATAGGGGGACGCCCCCTCCCGAGGCCCCCGAGCGGCCGCAGCACCCGTTGTCCCAACCCCAGCAGCCCACCGCTCTGTACAACGGCATGATCCATCCGCTGGTCCCCTTTGCTATCCAGGGAGCCATCTGGTACCAGGGTGAGGCCAATCGCGACGATGGCCCCGAGTACAGGGCCAAGATGGAGGCACTGATCCGCGGCTGGCGGAACGTCTGGGATTGGCAGGACCTTTCCTTCTTTTATGTGCAGCTGGCTCCTTTCAATTACGACTTCAATTGGCAGGAATCCGGGGGGGATGTGCCCGATTTCCTGAGGCTGCCCCTGATCTGGGAGGCGCAGAGGGAAACTCTGTCCCTGCCCCACACCGGGATGGCGGTGGTCACGGACATCACCAATCTGTATGACATCCACCCCCGGAACAAGCAGGAGGTTGGAAGGCGGCTCTCCCTGTGGGCCCTGGCCAAGACCTATGGGCAGGAAGGCCTGGTGTACTCCGGCCCCCTGTTCCGTTCCATGGAAAAGGCCGGAGGCCGCATCCGCTTGAGGTTCGATCACGTGGGCAGCGGCCTGATCAGCCTGAACGGGCAGCCGCTCAACTGGTTCGAGATCGCCGGGCCGGACCGCATGTACTACAAGGCCAGGGCCGAGATCCAGGGGGACAGCATCCTTGTATGGAGTCCACGTGTCAAGGCGCCTGCCTCCGTCCGTATGGGGTGGCATCAGCTTGCCGTTCCCAACCTGGGGAACCGGGAGGGACTCCCAGCCTCCCCCTTTCGCACCGACAGTAATCACTAGGTATATGGATTTCCGCGATAGGATGACATAAACTAAGGGTTGGAAGAATCGGCCAGGGAGAAACGGATGAGTAAAAACAAGGGGATCACGCGCAGGGAATTTGTCAAACGCTCGGCTGTTGCAGCCGCGGCGCTGACCATAGTCCCCCGGTCCGTCCTTGGGGGACAGGGGTATACCGCGCCCAGCGATGAATTGACCAACGCGGTCATCGGTGTGGGAGGCATGGGACGCGGCCACCTCCGATACGAGGGCGCGCGCCTCCTGGCCGTGTGCGATGTCGACACCCGCCATCTGGCCCAGGCCCTGGAGATCGCCGGCCCCGGAGTGAAAGGCTACACGGATTTCCGCGCGGTCCTTGAACGCCCTGACATCGATATCGTCCACATACCGACAC
>JBGUED010000053.1:0-9855 GCA_041821525.1 Candidatus Aminicenantaceae bacterium
CCCCACTGCAGGTTCACCGAGGGTACCGTCACTCTGAGAGGCCCCATCCTCGAGCTGGCCGGGAGCGCCTCAGATGCGAGATTTTCTCTCTGGGGCAATCAGGGTCTGCTCTACCGGTTTGCGCTCCACCTTCTGGAAATCCGCCATCATATTTACAATCTTCATGCCTGTGCCTTGTATTCTCCGCAGGAGCGCGTCCTGTTCGTGATTGCAGGCGGGGCCGGGAGCGGGAAGACCGTTTACCTGCTCAGCGGGCTGGCGCAGGGCCTGCGCCTATTCTCGACTGAAACCGTTCATCTGGAACTGAAAAACAATGCGTGCCGCTGGCACATGGGATCTCTGGTCGACAATATCCGACTCGGTACCCTCATACATGATTTCCCCGAGTTTTTGCCGGACATCCCCCTCCCCCCTGCCGACAGGGTCTGGCAGGAAAAAGTGGCCCTCGACCTCACTTCCTATCGCTGGACGGATGAGCTCATTCAGGACCCTGCATCCATCATACTGTTGTTCCCTCACATCGAGATTGGGCGCGGGGAGTTCCTCCTTAACCAGATACTTGACAAAGAAAAGGCGGCCAAGCGGCTGTTCGACAACATCTCAGAAAAACCGGCGGAGTCCTTCGTCCTGTACGACACCGTCGGAGTCCCCGGATTCGACAATGAATCCGCCGCCCAAAGGCGGCTGGATGATATAAGAGAATTCGTTCAAAATCACAGGATCCGGATGATCGCCTCGGTCCTCTCCGATCCACAGCACTGCTGGGGAGATATCCTGACACAAACCACACAAGGAGACAGAACATGAGCAAAGCTTGGGAAGGAGTCGTCACCATACCCATTGAGGGACGCTCCGGAAAACCCCGCAGCAACGGACTGACAATGGTGATCGACAAACATATGGGCCCTCATAGGCTGCAGGATCTCATCCAAATCGCGGGTGATTACATCGATGTGGTCAAGTTGACCTTCGGAACTTCCGCGTTCTACTCGGGGGATCTGCTTAGGGAGAAAAACCGGATGCTGAACCAGGCGGGAATCGATGTCATGCCCGGCGGGACCTTCTGTGAGGTGGCCGTCTGGCAGGGCAGGCTCGAGGCATACCTGAGCCGGGCCAAGGAGCTGGAATTCTCAGCCATAGAAATTTCGGACGGGACTATCGAGATGGACCTCAACACCCGGAAGGCGACCATCGAGAAGGCGCTGGAATCCGGATTCAAGGTTTTTACCGAAGTGGGCAAGAAAGATCCGACAGAGGCGCTCTCTCTGGAGGAGACGCATCGCCTCATTCGCGAGGATGCAGCTTCAGGCTCCTTCATGATAATTATCGAAGCCAGGGAAGCGGGCAAGGGTGTCGGGATCTTCGATAAGGACGGAAAGATCAAGCAGGACGATATGGAGGGCATCATTGCCGGTGTCGATGACTTGGACCGGATCATGTGGGAGGCGCCGATCAAGAACCAGCAGCAGGCGCTGATCATGCGCTGCGGGACCAATGTCAACCTGGGCAATGTTCCCCCGGATGAGCTCCTGGCCCTCGAGGCGCTGCGCCAGGGAGTCCGCGGCGATACCCTCAAACAGGCCTATCTGGCCAACAAGGATTGGAACCGGTAGCCACCCGATCTGCCCTGGCGTGGAGTCCGGTTCCCGCGATCATTCCGACAGATACTGGGCGATGGACGGGATCCCGTCCTGGCGTGGGGTCTGGTTCCATTTGGCGATCAGATAGTAGATCTCATCTTCCATGATCCGGCACTCATCCTCCAGAAAATCCTCAGCTTCCTTGGTGTTCATGTCTTTCGTGTCGTTCACAAACGCCAATGTCCGGATATAATAGATCGGGATCAGCGAATTCAGGAGTACCGTCCGATCCGCCAGGCTATCCCGGTAGGCCACCACATAGTCGAACAAGATCCTGGCCCAGAGGTCGGCCGGGACGCGGATCTTGTCCGCTGACATCTTTTGCAGGTGGTTGAGATCGTCCAGGTTCAAGGGAGCGATCACCTTGGACCAGATCTTCCAGTACTTGATCAAGCCATCGATAAAGCTCTTCAGCAGACGATCCCTGTCCACGGCCACCGGCTCTGGCTCATCGGTCACACCCAGGCCGAATCCAAAGATATTGGTGGGAAGGCTATCCGAGGAATATTTCCATAGGTACTCGAAATCCACGGCCAGGCTAAAAACTGTCCCGACGACCTGAAAGAACATGGGCCCCAGGTGTGCTCCCGGATCTTTCGCGCGGTGGGACTTGGGGGCTCCCATGAATGTCTGGCAGACATTGAAGCCGCGCGAGATGGCGATAGTGGTCATCCAGATATCGATGCCAAACTCCGAGACGTTCTCGTCCCAGGTTTTTTCCGTGAGATACGCGCGGGCCAGCTTGCCCGAAAATCCGAAGTCTCCTGCAATGGGCTGACGGGTCCGCATCCCGTAGAGTACGCGTGTGAGAGGATAGGCGATGTTGTTGGTGATGGTCCCATCGTATTTGTGGCGCACATAGATCGGAATCACATAGTCATGATCCATGTAGATGGGCTCCACCAGGTATTGTATCCAGGCCGGGGTTATGCTGGTCAGATCCGCATCCACCATGGCGATGGCCTTGGCACCGAGCTCCACTCCGGCCTCTAGCAGATTCCGGATGTTGCGGCCCTTGCCCCTGACGCCCTTGGGTGTGGATATGTAGAGCTTGGGCATCCGTGTCTCGGCCTTGAGGAAGGCCTCTCTGGTGTTGTCGGGAGAGTCGTTGTCGACGTTGATGATCACGCAGTCTTTGCGACCGAAATATTTTTCCAGGCCGGCATCCACCTGGCTCGTGACATGACCAATGGAGTCCGCCTCTTTATAGGAGGGGATCCCGACCACGATCTCGGCGCGACGCACTTTATCCGGATTTTCGATGATATGGCTCATCGCTTGCTCTCCACCGCGCCCTCCTCGGATATATGGATAGCGAACACGTGGTCCAGGCGCGTGAGCTCAAAAATCGAACGAACTCCATCCTTGACTGCGAACAACTTGATCGAGCCATCAGGCCCGGTGCTTTTAAAGACAGACACCAGGGCCCCCAGTCCTGAACTGTCGATAAAATCGACCTCTTCCAGGTTCAATACCAGGCGGTTTTCCCCTGTTTCAACCAGGGACAGCAGCTGTTTTTTGAACTCCACGGCCACACTGGCGTCGATCTTACTGACGTGCGGGGTCACGACGCACACCTGACCTACTTTTTTTTGTGTGATCTCCATCAAGAACTCCTGTTTTTAAATGGGACATCAAAATACTTGGTCATTTCCAGATAATTCCCTTCCCTGCTTCGAACATACCGGACAGCATCCATCTTGGCTTTAATGATGTACAATCCATAGCCCCGTTCCGGATGCTTCTCCAGATCCGGGACAGGGATCTTGTCCAGTTCGAATCCCTCGCCCTGATCCCCGACCTGAATGATCACCTGATCCGGTGACAGGCGGAAGCATACGGATATTGCATCGCCGCCGCTGCCATACTTGATGGCATTGGTGCACGCCTCGCTGATACACAGCTCGATATCCTCCACAAAATCTTTCATCTTCCCCCTCTTAGGGACCTTGTGGCACAGCTCCCGGCAGAGGGACGCAGCCAGATGGAGGTACTCGATCTTAGCGGGGATGCGGAGATAGAATTCATTCATGATTCAATCTTTCCTCCATCGGAATCCGATGATTGAGATATCATCGGCAAACTCGGCCCGACCCTGATAGGCCTTCGCATCCGCGATCAGGGCATCGAATGAATCCTCCAGGGATTTTTCGTGATTTTCACTCAGGATACACTTGACCCGGTTGAGTCCGTAGCCATTTTTTCCACTGCGGGAAAAAGTCTCGTTGATCCCGTCGGAAAACAGGATGAAGGTTTCTCCCGGCCGAAGTTCGACCTCCTGCCGCTCTCTGGCATCGGTTGCGATCCCCATGCCCAACGGCGGGCCGCCGCCATCAATGTAAGCCGCGGTCCCATCGGTATGGATGACCAGGGGAAGGTTGTGCCCGGCGCGGCAGAAAGACACCGTCCCGGAATCCAGATGGACAACGGCATACACCATGGTGAAAAAGCGCCCGTACTTCCCCAGCATGTCGTCTTGGTCCAGGATGTCCAGGACAACATCTGGAGGATTGATTCGGTAGTATGGAGGATGATCGATCGGGACCTTCAGCAAAGCCCCCGGCTGGAGCTGGATGGTGAACCTCTGGCTGAGTCCCACACTGAACAGTGCGGCGGCCACGCCATGACCGGACACGTCGACGCTGTACAGCCCCAGATTGGATTCGTCCAAACGAAAGATGTCGTAGAGATCTCCCGACACATAGGCGCTGGGGATGAAACGCGCAGCGATCTCCAGCTGCGGTATGTCCGGGAAATGTACGGGAAGCATGCTTTCCTGGGCCTCCCGCCCTGACCTCAGGTCGACCTGGCTGATCTCCCTCGCGTCACGGAGCTTTTCATTCAACCGAATGATCCGCATGCCGGTAAGGAGCCGCCCATTGAGCTCGCGCCCGCCATAGGGACGGATCAGGCAGTCATCGATCCCGTTATCAGTCAATCTGGGCGCGTCTTCACCGGGACGGCCTTCCAGTATCAGGATCACGTAGACATAGCGCTTCCAATCAGAGGCTTTAATACGGCGGCTCAATTCCAGGCTGGGCGACAGGTCTGCGTCGCATTCCAGGATGACCAGCTGGACACCGGGATTATCCTTCAGCTGGTCCAGTACTTCAGAACCGGAGCCGGTTACCACCGCGGTGTGGCCCAGACTTGCGAGTTCCTGCTGCAAACTGCGAATGGATTCAATTCTTTTCCCAGCGATCAAAATGTCCATGATCCTGCGTCCCGCATTTGCGCGATATTCGTAGACCGTGTTATCGAGCCTTTTCCACGAGCATGATCAAAACCGCATGCCCGCCTTCCGGCACTTCAATATCCACGGAATCCCCACTAAAAATCTTTTTGAGCTGGTCATCCAGGAAGTACTGGTACTTCCCTTCCGTCAAGAATCGGATCCTGATCTTCCGCTTAGCCAGGGTCATCACGTCGAACGACACGAGCTGCTCATTATAGAGGAAACGGCGAAACACCATCCCCCCCTTGCTCCTGACGATCTCTCTCCCCTCTTCTTTCAGCCTGACTTCACCGGAAGACACTCTGACATCATAATGCCGTCCCTGGATTGCTATACGCCGGACCTCACCGGCCCGGTCCGGTTGCAGGACTCCGAATCGGAATCCTTCCCAGGGGGTGATGTCGATCAACTCCTCGAGCGCGATCAGGGCCATCAACGGTCCCCAGCTTTGGTACCGGTGGCCTGTCGCCCCGCCGGTACGAGAATCATAGTTCTGGGGACAGATCTGGAAGTTTTTCCATGTCAGCAGAAACAGGTCGGCGCTTTTCCTGGCAAATTCCTGGGCTTCCACATCCATGCCAAAGGCTTTTAAGCCCTGGTAAGTCAGGTAGTTCGCGCTCGGCCATACAGCCCCTCGCCACGCCAGCTGTTCATTGTAGCTTTCAGAGCTGCGAGAAACACTGGGGATGACATAGTCCCCCCAGAATTCAGACCTGTCGAGGAGGTGCGCCCGCATCTGCCTCGCCCTCTCGGCATCAGGAATGCGAGCCAGGAGGGGGTAGAAGCTGGTCACCGACATCTTCCGGGAGACGCGGCCGTCCCAGTGACGGTCAAAGTAGAGCCCTCGCTGGCTGTCCCAGAAATTATCGTTGACCAGCTGCTTCATGGTCTCGTATTCGGACAGGTACTCGCTGCTGTCTTTCGTATAATTCAGTACGCTCGCCATTTGTGCCAAGCACCACGCATCCAGGGCGAACAGGCAGTTGAGGTCCAGGCAGTTCATGGTCATGGTGCCTGTCAACCTGTCAAATCCGGCCTCTTCCCAGTTGGGAAGATCCGGCATCCCCGACTCCAGCCTGGCTCTGTCTTTGCCTGTGCCGCTTTCCATCCGGGGAGGATCATCCACCACGACCAGTTCACTGTCCGAACCCCATTCCAGGAGCCCGTCCCCGTTCCCATCTCGACGGATGAGCCCGTTGGACTTGGTAGCGGTCCAGAACGCATGCCAGCGGGTCAGATAAGGATAGGCAAAACGCAGCAGTTCTTCATCCCCGGTTTTCTGAAAGAGCTTGAGGACGACATACGCACCGATGGGTGGCTGAGATCGATCCGGACTCCCTTCTTCGCCTGCCCGCCAGTGAGGGATGTTTCCGTTGGGGTACTGGGTCTCCAGCACGACCTTGAGCATGTCCTTGGCATGTTTGGTGCTTTCCAGGGAAAGGACCAGGGCGTTGAAAAACGAATCTCCGGAAAAGATCGTCCAAAGGGAGGACTCACTCCCTGGTGTCTCCGAAAGGCGGTTCCGTCCCGAAGGTGTGTAGAACCGGTGCCTCCCGGGCTGGTAGAGCGACCCCCAGAACAGGTTATTGGTCACAGCAGCAGCCAACCCTCTGTGCGCACCGAGGGCCCGTACGCGGTTCTGATCATAGATTTGGGCTTCTTCCGCCAGGAAAGACTGGATCGTTTTTTCATTTAAATAACGGTAGATCCGGTTGCTCAGCGCCTCTGGGTTCTCCCCGACACCTGCCGCAAAGTAAATCGCTCGGTTTTTTTCTATGGGATAGGAAAGCACGACCTCGCTCCCCTCCCCCTCGCCCTCCAAGGTCCCGGGCCGACTCGTCCAGAAGAGATAATGGAATTTCTGGAGTGCCAGGCCCTCGCCCTCCAGTTGGCCGTCCTCCCGAAACCGATACCGTCCCCGGGCCTCCCAGGGAAAATAATGGATAAGCTGAACCTGGATATCCTTGGGAGCCAGTATCCGGCCGATCACCGTATCCTCGTTCTGGCGTGACCATTCCAATGTCATGGTCGTGGATTTGGACGAAGGCTTTTTCAGGATAGGAGTGTCGTCTCCCTGTCCGAATGGAAGGCTCAGGTCAAATTTAACCCGCGCATAACGCCCGTCAGGAGAATGCGGACCCACTTCGGATACCAGGTAGTAGAAATCGATCCCCTCTGCAGCTTCCGTTCCCCTATTGATGCGGATCTTGAAGGCGAAGCTCGTATCCGGGTGAGGGGCCAGGACCAGGCCCGCCCAGCTCGTTGCATCCATGGCCCCGATAAACACGTTTTTCCAAGGGTATGCGACCTCAGCTCGCCCTCTCATCCCCATTCCCAGGAGGAGGGTGAAAAGCAGGAGCGTAGTTCTGGTTCTCATGCCGGTGTTTGCCTTCGGTCTCCGATTCAAAGTCTACGCTTTAATGTAAAGAAAATCCGTCATTAAATCAATATCACGTGACGTGGTTGATGCTGTCCGGAAATTTCCGATGCTCTCCCGATTCCAGAATTCTGTCCACAGCCTGAAACAGGTGGTGGATCTCTTCCTCCTGAGTATAAAAATGCGGGCCGATCCGGATCACGTCATCCTCGCCCTCCTCACCCCGCCTGTAGTCAACCTTTATCCCTCGCTTCTCCAGAGCCTGTTTCACTTGAAATGCATGGGGCAGTCCCATGGAAACCGCTCCTCCGCGCCGCTCCTCCAGAGTGGGAGTAAAGACCGGATAGTCACGCGCCTGGGCTGCATGCAGGACCGTCGCAGTGAGCTTCAGAGACCGTGCCCGTATGGCATCGATCCCGATCTTCTGTATGATCTCCAATCCGGGCACGGCCGTATACAGGCAGGGCACTGCTGGCGTGCCCGACATGTACCGGTATGCTCCGTCCACGTGTTCCATCTCTGTTTCGAACCGGAAGGGGGAACGATGCCCCATCCATCCAGTGAGGGAGGGGGGGAACTGCTTGGCATGTTCGGGGCGTACATAGAGGAATGCATTCCCGGGGCCCCCGCACAGCCATTTAAGGCAGCCCCCCACGTAGAAGTCCACCTCAAGATTCCCCACATCGACGGGTATCGTACCGGGAGCATGATATCCGTCGATCAGGGTGAGGGCGCCCCTGCGTCGCGCTTCCTGTACCAGAGGACGCACATCCAGGATACAGGCTGACTTGAAGAAGACGTGTGATACAGCAACACACAGGGTCCGTTCATCGATCCTTTCCGCAACCTGTTCCCATTCGATTCCGGGCTGCCCGCCCTGACTCTTGACCCGGTCGATCTTCCATCCCATAAACCCGGCGATCGCGGACACCGCATAGATCGTCGAAGGAAAATCAAGATCGGTCATGACAATCGTGTTCCTGCGTGGATCCTTCTCCTTGAAAAGCGTGGACAGCGCTACCCAGTGGGCCGTTGTGGCATTGGCTAGCATAGTGACAGCACCCTCCTCCGCACCAAGCAGGGAAGCGACCAAACCTCCTACCTTGTGGGACAGGTCCCACCACTCATCCCTCCAGGCGCTGACACCCTGTTCCGCCCAGAGCGAATAGAAGCGGTCCAGTCCGTCCTTAGCACCTTCGGGGACCGCTCCCAGAGAGTTGCTGATCAGATAGGTGCAGCGATCCAGTACCGGGAATTGCGAACGGATCAGGCCCAGGTCGGTCCCCAGGTCCCAGCCCAGGTCGGTCTCTTTCATGTCCCTCTGCGGCTCAGCCAGGTAGTCCTTCCGTCACAAAGCGTGTCACCGCCTCGATGAAGATGTCCAACTCTCGCGGCAGAGTGTAAATGCTGGGAGTGACACGAATGCCGTTCACCCGGGCATCTTCCGAGCCATCCGGCGCGGGAATCCCCACACCGGTGGTTACGATCTTGTATTGATCGAACAGCGCCGCACTCAGTTTGCCCATGTCCATCTGATCTACCGTAAAAGTGCCGATGCCACAGGATTGTCTGGGGTCGAAGGATGTCAGGATCCGAACTCCGGGGAGCTTAGCGATGGCTTTGGCCCAGTAATCTCTCATGTAGCGCAGGCGTGCCTCCTTCCGTTCCGCTCCGATCCCGTGGTGAAAGGCCAGGGCCTCCCCCAATGCGAGTTTGAGAGCTTCGGGCTGGGTCCCGACATGCTCGAATTTGCGTATATCGTCCCCCTGAGGATCGGCGGCCGGGAACAGGGGCCAGATCTTCTTGATCTTTTCCTTTTTCACGTACAGAAAACCCGTCCCGATGGGGCCCATCATCCACTTGTGCAGGTTGGCTCCGTAGATATCACAGTCCAAGTCTTTCTGCTCGAAAACAAAATGGCCGAAAGCGTGTGCCCCATCGATGACTACCTCGATCCCGCGCTCCCGCGCCATCCTGCAGATCTCTCTGATGGGGAAGATCTGGCCGGTCAGGTTTGTGATGTGGCAGAGGAGAATCACTTTGGTCCTGGAGGTCACATTGCTTTCGAACAGCTCGGCCAGGATCTTGAGGCTTTTGGGAGGATAGGGGAAGGAGAACATCTTGACTTTCACCCCTTCCCGTGCTTCCCTCTGAAAGAGTGCACTCTTCATCGAAGGGTAATCATGGGAGGTCGTCAGAACCTCATCACCGGGCTTCAAGTCGAGCCCCAGCAGGGGGATCTGCATGGATTCGGTCACATTGCGTGTGATGGCGATCTCATCCGGAGAACATCCGAACGTATCCGCCAGTTTCTTTCGGATCAGTTCCTTGCGGGGGCGCAGGTACCGCCAGGAATTCAACACGGGCGCGCCATTGGAGGCATCCATGTACCGTTTTACAGCATCGACGACCACCTTGGGCGCTGGATGAACCCCTCCGTTGTTGAGGTTTATGACGCTCCTGTCGATACCGAATGCCTGCTGTACATAGAACCAGAAGCTCTCATCCTGGGCAGCGGCTGCAGGCGACACGCCGCTCATACTCTCGAGCTTGGTCCGCAACGCGGCCTCTGCCCGATTTCCGGACAATCCTAAAACTCCCAG
>JBGUED010000054.1:0-9853 GCA_041821525.1 Candidatus Aminicenantaceae bacterium
GGTTTGGCTGGGGGGGCTGCAGCCGTTCCTGTATCCCTCCGAAACCCTGGCGATTCCCGAGATCGACGGGCTGGTCCTGGGTGAAGGCGAATATCCCATTGCGGCCCTGTGCCAGCACTGGGGCGATATCGAAGTGCTGAAACAGACGCCCGGCCTGTATTTCACCCACAACAGCGAGATCATCGACACTGGAATCGCCCCCATCATCACCGACCTGAATGTGCTCCCGCAGCCCGCGTTCGACCTGATCCAGCCGGATCTCTACGGCTCTGTGCTCACCGACGCCCACCCCGTCGCCATCGCCGTGACCAGCCGCGGCTGCCCCTACCGCTGCACGTTCTGCTCGAACTCCGTGACCGGGAAGGGATTCCGGGCCCACAGCGTGGACTATGTGGTGAAGAATTTCCTGCAGCTCAAGGAGCTCGGTTTCGCCTCTATCCTGGTCTACGATGAGGTGTTCACCATCGACAAACAGCGTGTGCGCGACATCTGCGCGGCCCTGCGCGACCGCGACTGGGATCTGCCCTGGATGATCCGTGCCACGGTAGGGAGTGTCGATGAGGCCATGCTGCAGGATCTGTCCGCAGCCGGCTGTGAATGGATCACCTTCGGGATCGAATCCGGCAGCGAGCGCGTGCTCAAGCGGCTGAACAAGCAGGTCAAGCTGGATAAGGCCCTGGAGGTCTTCAAGGCCTCGCGCAAAGCCGGCCTGAAGACCCTGGCCTACATCATGATCGGGAATCCGGATGAAGACGAGTCCGACCTCCAGAAAACCGAGCAGTACATGCGCCGCCTGGATGCGGACATGGTGCACATCGCAGTGTATACGGTATACCCGGCCACCAGCCTGTACGACGAAGGCTTGAAGAAGGGACTGTTCGGGGGCGATGTCTGGCTCGAGTTCTCCAAACATCCGGACACCGAGTTCGAGCCCCCCCTTTGGCCCGGGCCCTTCAGCCGGGAGGAGCTCTTCAGCAGGAATCGGCGACTCTACCGTTCCTACTACCTGCATCCCCGCCGCATCTGGCGGGAACTGAAGAACCTGACGTCATGGAATGCGCTCAAGCGAAGAGTACGATATGCAAGGACGCTGGTCCGTTCCTGACCGCCCCCAGACATCGGCGATGTCATGTATTGATCCCCGGTCTGTACGGCCGGCCGGGCCCGAGGCAGCAGAAGGCTGAGCCATGAAGCTGTCCGTCATCATCCCCCATTACAACGAAAAGACCTATGTCGGGGAAATCCTCCGGCGGGTGGAGGCCGTGCCCCTGGACAAAGAGATCATCCTGGTGGACGACGGCTCTTCAGAAGAGGTCCGGGTCTACCTGAGGCAGGAGATCGAAGGCCGCTTCAAGGATCTCCGGATCTTTTATCACGAACGCAATCAGGGCAAGGGTGCGGCCATCCGCACCGCGCTGGACCATGTTCGAGGCGACATCGTCATCATCCAGGATGCCGACCTCGAGTATGACCCGCAGGACTACCTCCCGATCTACGAGAAGTTCAAGGATCCCAAGGTCCAGGTGGTCTACGGCAGCCGCCACATGAACGTGAAATTCTTCCGCTTCCTCATCCAGTGGTTCTCCAACCGCTTCCTGGGCGGGAACTACCAGGTCGGATACTTCCACCATTATGCGGGGGTCCAGGCCCTGAACATGATCGCGAACATCCTGTTCTCCGCCCACACCACGGACACCGCCACCTGCTACAAGGCCTTCCGGACCGAGGTCCTGCAGAAGATCCCCCTCAACTGCATCGGGTTCGAATTCTGCATGGAGGTGACGGCCAAGGTGCGGAAGTCCGGCTACAAGATCCACGAAGTGCCCATCTCCTACCACCCCCGATCCAAGGAACAGGGAAAGAAACTGCGCTGGATGTTCGGATTCAAGGCCATTTCCACTTTTTTCCACTACCGGTTCTTTAAATAGAGGGAACACTGCAGCGAAAGACACAGGAACAGACACATGCCCCAGAACAAAACCTATGAGCGGGAGCGGGCCAAAAACCTGATCCAAAAGCCCGGGCTCCTGAATATCGGGACTCCGGCGGGCCAGAAGGGGACGCTGCGCCGGGCTGACTGGATCATCGAGGCCGTCGGGATGGGCACCGGCCAGGAGGTCCTGGAGGTGGGCTGCGGCACCGGCTTCCTCTCGGAGATCTTCATCCGCACGGGGGCCAGGCTGCATGCCATCGATATCGCCGAGGACCTGGTCATCGAGGCAGCCCGGCTCTGCGGCCCGCATGCGGACTTCCAGGTCTGCGACATCGAATACCTCCCCTACCGGGACGAGTTTTTCGATGCCATCATCGGGGTCCGTGTCCTGCATCACCTGGACATGGACCCGGCTTTCAAGGAGATCGGGCGGACCCTGAAAAAAGGAGGGATCATCGCATTCTGTGAGCCGAACATGGTCAATCCGCAGCTGGCGCTGCAGAAAAATATCCCCTTCATCAAGCGGATCATGGGCGACACTCCGGATGAGACCGCGTTCTTCCGCTGGAGACTCAAGAAATTCCTGAGGGAGCGCGGCTTCACCGACATCGGTGTCGAGCCCTTTGACTTCCTGCACCCCTGGGTTCCGGAGAAGGTTGTCGGCGGGATGGACAGGTTCGGCCGATTCCTGGAAAGAGTCCCCCTGCTGCGGGAGATCGCAGGATCGCTGCAGATTTTTGCCAGGAAAGCCTAGGACCTAATCGATCCGTTCATAGATTTCGACCTCGGGATTGATCTTGTCGAGGTTGGTGAATATCCATTTCTGATCGTTCCGAAAGATGTCCCGGTAGCTCCACAGCAGCCATGGGGAGTCGAACCTGTAGCGCATGACCAGGCGATAGCCCAGCTTCTCCTGGCGTAGGCGGTTATAGACTTTTTCGGAGTTGATCCGGGCGAAATCCGAGTTTACCAGCAGGTAATCGGGCTTGAGACGCTGCAGGGTCCTCCTGGTCAGGATCTTCATCCGGCGTGTGATCTCGAAGGACCCGAGCCGGGGCAGATACATCCTCGATCCCACCAATCCGACAAGGGAGTCCGGTGCCACGTTGCGTTCCAGGGCCGCCTCGACCTTGTATCTGGCATCGAACACCATCTGAATGTTTCCAGAAGCCGCATACAGTCCGGTATACAGGAACAGGAAGACGACACCGGCAATCCGGAGCCCTGGCAGGCGCTTACCCGGCTCCAGGAGGCCGGTCAGGAGCCTCCCCCCAAAAAAGGCCAGAGTGAGGCAGAGGGGGAGGAAAAAGCGTACGCAGTTGTACCGGATCACACTGATGAAAAAGATGTAGTAGGAGAGCCCGGGGAGCAGGAGCCAGAACAGGAGCGGTGCCTCTTTGCGGGCCCGAAACAAAGCAGTCAGGCCCAGGGCACAGAGCAGGAACATCGGCCAGCCAAAGGAGAAGCGGATGTAGCGCAGGCTGGACCACAGCATCCCGGCATGCCCGGACAGCGTGTTCTCATAGACCTGAAACCTCTGGCTTCCCGGCCCGGTGATGAATCTGACGTGTCCCAGGAATCCACCGGGGCTGAAGAGGATGTTCTGGATGAGGATGAACAGGACTGCGGCCAGGGCCAACGACAGGAGCGTCTTCCGGTTGAACACTGAAGCCAGGATCCCGGCCCGATCGTCCTCTTTCCGTCGGCTCAGGTGGGCCGATAGGATGATGCCCAGCGGCATCAAGACATAGAATCCATATGCCTGGTCCTTCGTGCAGACACTGAATATCGCCGCTGCGGTGAACAGTAGATAATCCGCCAGGCGGTGCGCTTTCAGAACCCGGAGGTAGAACCAGAGCGACAGCATGAACCAAAAGATGAAAGGGATCTCCAGGTTCGCCGTCTTGGAATAGTACACAAAGGGGACGGTCAGGGCGGAAATGAGGGCCGTGAAAAGCGCCGCTCTCCTGTCGAATATCTCCCGGCCGCATCTGTAGACGATATACACGATGGACGTTCCCATGAGCAGGCTCAGAGACCGGCCCATGAAAAATAACACGGTGTTGACCTGGTATCCGTGGAGATCCAGTCCGGTCAGCCAGTGCAGGGCGAGGATGGGAAGGTAAGCTAGAGTCAGGAGGTAGAAGTGGAGGGGGGGGTATTTGACATACCATCCTTGAGAGAGCCCCTGCTCCAGTCCTGCGATCACGCGCGAAGGGGCCACCTCATCTGGGGCCCACCCGCTTCCCGGCAGTCCCCACCAGATGCCAACTCCATTCATCATCAGGCTCAATAACAGAATGAGCAAAAGGGCCCGGGAGACCGGCTCTTTCCCCTGGATTTCAGTCATGACTTATTTGATGTATCCCAGGGCCTTGAGTTCCTGGATCTCTTTTTCGGTCAGCGTCTTTTCTATGTCTTCCTTCCCGATGGCAGCCAGCTTTTCCTGGGCCTGAGCCCACCCGGAAAGCCTCCCCTTCAAATAGGTCGCGGCGATCGGGTTTCTCCCGATGAGATTCACCCGCTCACCCGGATCGTGTTCGAGGTCGAACAGCTCGTATTCCCGCAGGTCATCGCTCCACTCTCTGCCGATGTGGATCAGTTTCAAGTGTCCTGCAACGACGGCCTTGTGGTTCAAATCGACGCCGGTCTCCAGGAAGATCTCGCTGTGGAAGGGCGCGCCGGAGAGAGTGGGAGACAGTAGCAGGTCCCGCAGGCTCTTGCCCGCACAGTAACGGGGAACGGCAAGGCCGGCCAGGTCCAAAAGCGTGGGCAGGATATCGATCTCCTGGACATTTTCCACGATGACCCTTCCGGCATTTGTCTGGTGTGGAAGCTTGACCACAAAAAGATGCCGGACCGACTCCTGATACAGGTTCTGCCCATGGGCAAAGCCGCCGTGTTCGTAGAACTGCTCCCCATGGTCCGACATCAAGACGATAAGGGTCTCATCATAGAGACCCAGTTGTTTGAGCTCCGTCATCAACTCGCCGAAGCTCCGATCGTTCTGGGCGATGGTGGCATCATATTGGGCCACAAGTTGGTAAAGATCGATCCGGCCCAGGCCTTCCACCTCGACGATCCGGCTGTGCTCCTGCAATTCCTCCTTGGTAAACACGGGAATGAATTCTTCCTTGAGCTGGTAGGGCCGGTGGGGCTCCATGGTATGGATATAAAGGAAAAAGGGCATCGGTTTTTCCTGAAGCTGAGCGAAAGCATAGGTATTGAGCGTCTCGGCGGTCCCCCCCTCCAGGTTGGAATGATATTTGAAATAGGAGAATCCCTGATCGAAATTGAAGAACTGCTTGATCCCCGCGTTGGAGGATATGCCCAGAGTGTGATAACCGGCTTGTTTCAGAATCTCCGCCAACGTCTGATGCTCCTTGGCAAGGCCGCTTTTCAGATCGATGGCCATGTGCTGGAAGGGATAGAGGCCCGTGAACAGCACGCCGACGGATGGCCGCGTCCACGAAGACTGGGCATAGGCCTGCCGAAAAAGCACGCTGTCTTTCACGAACTCGGCCATATGGGGGGCGGTGTCCCTCGAGTATCCGAAGAACGGCAGATGGTCGGGGCGGAGACAATCCACCAGGTAGATCATGATGTTGAAGGGCAGGGAGGGGGCCGCCTCCAGGGGCGGTTTCTCGACCGGGGCGCCCTTCCCGGCCCGGCTCGTGATTCCGGCATTCGAGATCTGGACCATGGCGGATGATCTCTCCCGCGGCAGATCGCTCAGGAACGCAAAACTGACCCGGCACACCTGATCCCGGTAGACTGAAAGATCAAGGGTTGCGCGGCTCCTGCCAGACCTGCGGCCGGATTCGAGTTCCTGATTGAACAGGACTGCGCTCTCCCCGGACGAGGTCGACAGGCCGATCACCAACCGTTCCCCATAGGCCTGGTCCTGCCGGGCGGCATCAAAGGAGTAGTCGAAGGCGAGCGATGCTTCCGGCGGGATCTTGAGTACGTAGGCGAGGCTGGAGTTGGGGGGCAGAGCGAGGCCATTTTTTCGGGAGAAGAGGCCCTTTTCTGTCACGGGTTTCACCAGCTGAGGTTCCAGCACATCCCAGGGAAAAAAGACCGAGTCCGCCCCCATGAAGCGGAAACTCTGGAGGGCAAGCCAGTTTTTGTCCCCAGTCTGTTCGGGGAGGGGTGTACAGCCGAACTCCAGGTAGTTCTCACCGAAGAGGAGGTACTCTTCCGGGGCCGACAAGGTCAGTTCCTGGAATTCAATCCCATGGAAGGGAGCGGAGTGAATCGGATGCCCATTCAGATGGATACTCAGCACGGGAGCCGGCCCCGTGGCCGGGGGCAGCAGGCAGCGGAGCTTGAGTTGAATCCTCTGGTCTTTTCTCTGAACCGCCCCAAAACGAAATACGGCCCGGTCCCGATTTGTGGAGATGAGGATGGCAGATTTGTCGACCTCCCTGTTCCGCGTCCACCCGAACATGCGGGCTCTCGTGGTCCAGGTTTGAAACAGCTCAAGATGATCCTCCGCCGCCATCACCTGAGCATGGGGAAATTCACGGAAAAGATCAAAGATCCCAGCCTCTCGAGGCTGAGAACAGGAGATGAGGACCATCCCGAGGCAACTCAGGATACAGATCTTTGTTTTCATTCTACACCGCACCGCAGGACTGATACGCTCGCTCCACTGGAACATGATGCTTATAGCAGAAGAAAATCCCAAAGTCAAAACCAGCCCGGTGCCACGGGCGCAGCCTCAATTCCGCGAGGATCGCACACACAGGCATGTTTTTGGAGAATCGGCCTTTCTCCCGTCATCTCTCTTCCGACTCGATCCGGTTCCCCCAAAACATGCGCAAAGAGAAGTTTTCATCACGGAATCGCGCTTGTGTCTTCCTCCTGCGATTTGTTGACAAAACCTGTGTTTTGCTTTATAAATGGTCCTTATTCTTATATTCAAAAACCCTACAGCTCTCTGAGGAGGACAAAGTGGTGAAGAGTAAAAACGGCTTGATCAGCGCAGGAATTCTCTTGCTGTTCGTTTTCGCAACCTTCGTGGGAGCGCAGGAAGCTCCGGTACTTTCCGATATCGCCGTCCAGAAGGGCGCGGACCAGCTGGAAATTCGGCTGGTCGTCAGCGGGCCGGTCAGCTACGAAAGTTTCACCTTGTTCAATCCCAACCGGCTGGTCATCGACCTGCTGCAGGTGAGCGAATTCAGGAATCCGGCCGAGGTCAATGTCAATGACTTCGGCGTGAGCCGCATCCGTACCGCCAAAAACCAGCCCGATGTGGTGCGTGTGGTCTTCGACCTCGACGATACCGTGCCCTCATATTCCATTGAGGACAGGCAGGGCACCATCCACATTTTTTTCCGGTCCGAACGGCCCGCAGGCATCCAACCGGAACCGAAACCGGCGGAGAAACAGGTCCGGCAGGAGCCTGAGATGAAAACCCCTCCGCCGGCCACACAGCCCAGGGAGACCGTTCAACCGAGCCCACAGGCGCAGTACGGCACGGCCGACCGAGGCAAGGCCCTCTCCCTGAACCTGGGAGGCGGGCTGTATATGCCGCAGAGCACGAATTTCCAGGAGGTCTACGGCAAGTCCCCGTTATCTCTGGGCCTGGGCGTGACCTACTATCTCCCCCTGAGCGGAGTGGAAGACCTGGGATTCAGCCTGGACGGGAGCTACATTTCCGCAACGGGAGCCACCACGGCCACAACCGAAGAGGTCAAGCTGACTCTGATCCCCGTGATGCTGACAGCATTCTATCAGCGCCACCTCGGGAGCATCATCCCCTACGTCGGCCTGGGCGCGTCCCTCTTCAACTACAAAGAGACGCTGCCGGAGACTTTCTCTGTGCCTGAGGTCACGGGAACGGTACTCGGATTCAATTTCCTGATCGGGACCCATGTGAAGCTCATGCCGCAGCTGTCTCTCAGAGCCTATCTCCGCTATCACGTGGCCAAAAAAACCGATGAGGACAATTTCGAGATCAACCTGACCGGGAGCGAACTGGGTATCGGGTTCTCCTACTTCTTTAACCTCTAAATGCCTCAACGGCGGCCCTGACCGCTTCCAAAAACAGCGGAGGCCCCACCGTTCGTCTCAGATTCCCGAGATCGGGCTGAAAGGAGCGGGGTTCGTGCCTTAACGGACCGACCCAACGAGGGACAGGCAAGCGCATGAAAAAGAGCCGACGCCATGCCTTGGGCCAGCATTTCCTGAAGAATCCCCGGATCCTGAGGAAGATCGTCGCGAGCATCGCTCCAGGCGTGCATGACACCATCATCGAAGTGGGCGCCGGGGAAGGACACTTGACATCCCTTCTGGCCGAAAAGGCGGGACACGTCATCGCCCTTGAAAAGGATCCCCGCCTTATACCGGGACTGCGGGAAATGAAGTTCTCTAATGTGAGCCTGCTCGAGGTCGATGTGCTGGCTGTCCGCCTCCGCGATATCATCTCCGTTCCCCGAGCCACCGTGGTGGGCAACCTGCCCTATGCCATCTCCACCCCGTTCCTATACAAGCTCATCGAGGAGAGGGAGGCCGTGCAGGCGGGGCACTTCCTGCTGCAGAAAGAGGTCGCGGAGCGGATCTGTTCCCTCCAGGGGAGCAAGAAGTACGGCCCGCTGAGCATCCTCGTCCAGAACCACTTCCAGCCCCGGATTGCCTTCTCTCTCGGGCCCGGGGCGTTTTCCCCGCCTCCACGGGTCGATTCCGCCCTACTGTCCCTGACTCCCAGGACACAGGCACAGGCCCCCTCCTTGCATGACGAGTCGGATTTCCGTAAATTTGTCCATGCTCTGTTCCTGCAGCGACGGAAGACGCTCAGGAACAACCTGAAACACATGGGTTGGGAAAAAGCTGAGATCGAGGAGGCCTCCCGGCGGTGCGGCATCGACCCGGGAAGCCGGCCCGAACAGCTGGCCCTGGACCGGATCGTCTGTCTGTTTGAAGCCCTCTCCCTGTAATCCGGATTAGGATTCCCCTCAAAATATGCTATAATTCTGCCCATGGCACGGAAAAAACCAACACCGCGGAAGAGATCGACCGCCAAATCTCCTCCCAAGAAAAGCCGGCGCTCCAGGCGTTTGCACTCGCCTGAACTGCTGGGCATACTCCTCCTCTTTCTGGCGGCGGCCATGTTTCTGAGCCTCATGAGCTATCACGCCTCCGATCCCTCCTGGGCATCGGCCTCGTCCGAACAGGCCCGGGTACAGAACTATCTGGGGCGCGTCGGCGCCTCTGTGTCCGAAGCCTTGCTGCAGCTTTTCGGCTTCGCCGGATTCCTCCTTCCGCTGGCCCTGGTCTACCTGAGTGTCCAGATAATGTTCTCGCGAGAAGAGTTCCGACCCCTGGTCCGGATCGGAGGCCTGGCCCTGCTGTTCTTCCTGCTCTGTCCGTTCCTGCATTTCCTCTCCCCCAAGGTGAGCTGGCGGGGGGCCGAGATCTCGACAGGGGGCGTACTGGGAGAGCTGATCGCGCCCCTGCTCTCCAGTTATTTCAACCACACGGGCTCGATCCTCCTCCTGGTGGGACTCCTGCTCCTGTTCCTGGTGTTTTCGACCCGGATCTCGGTCAAAGGCCTGTTCGAAATGTTGATGCGCTTCTTCAGATTCCTGTTCAAGGAGGTCAAGATCCGCATCACTCTCTATCAGAAGGAAAAAAAGAAAGAAAAGATGCGGCGCAGGGTCAGCGAGAAATACGCTGAGCCCCATGAGGAAACGCCGAAGCGGTCCGCCCTCAAAGAAAAGCCGGAGAAAAGCAAGCCGGAGAAAAAGACGGCGAAGAGACCGGCGCCGAGGAGCACCACGAGAGCGCACAGGGGTCTTCCGGGCTTCGAAGTCACGGGCTCGCTCACTGGCGGGCGATTCTAGCGAACGGCCGGTTGACTCCGGAAACCCTCGCTGGGTAGGATCTGACGGATCGTCAAATTCGCCTTCCCAGCTC
>JBGUED010000055.1:0-9754 GCA_041821525.1 Candidatus Aminicenantaceae bacterium
GCGGGGGCCTGAACCGGGGCGAATACCGGCCGTTCCAGGAGGATGGTCACAAACAGGGAGAACAAGAATATTGCGGTCTTTTTCATGAAATTCTCCGAAAGACAAAAATCATTGTATCAATATATCATATAACAATTTGCATGACCTGATAGTATTTATTGGGATCCAAAATTTGAGTACGGGCGGAGATGAATCCCTCCTATTGGGTAATGTCTATGAGGCAGGTTTTATCAAATTATTTTTGCGATCCCATTCTTGAGGAGAAGAAAATATGATAATGTGATTGGATAAATGGGACTTTCACCCGTTCTTTCATTATATGCATGGAGTGTGTGAAATGGGAAAAAGAGGGATCATTGCATTTTTCAGTTTGGTCGCGGTCGTGGCTGTCTGTGCGGTTCATGCCGGAAAAATCCCAGCACAGGTCCCAGCCGAAGCCGAGGCCCGTCTACGGGCGATCTATGAAAGGGGAGAGTTCAATGCCCGATCCTTTCGAGGGAATTGGCTCCGGAATGGTTCAGGCTACACGGTTCTGGAGCCGGTTTTAGGGGCGAATGAACGGGCACTCGTAAGCTATGAGGCCGCCAGCGGCAAGCGTAGCGTCCTGGTCTCACCCTCGCAACTCGTTCACCCGGGCACTGCCGAACCTCTCTCGATAGGGAGCTACACGTTTTCTCCGGATAGCAGTCGGCTGCTTTTACAGGCCAGCAGGGGTGAGGCGGAAAACCGCGTTTCCGGCTCGTGGATTCTGGATCGCAAGACGGGAGCAATTCGAAAAGTGGGAGCCGGCAGGTTCGACAGTTTTTCACCCGACGGCCGGCACATCCTCTCTTATGATAAGGGAAACCTGTATGTTTATGATTTAGGCAGCGGCCAGACCATTCCCCTGACGGACAACGCGGTCGTCGGCTCCGTCTCGGACGGCAGCACAGCCTGGAGCCCCCTGACGGACAACGCGGTCGTCGGCTCCATCTCGAACGGCAGCACAGCCTGGAGCCCCGATGGGAAGTGGGTCGCCTTCGTGGAGTCCGATGCATCCGCTGTCCGGTTGAGGCCAATGCTCGATCCAGTCGATCCGTCGTATCCTGAGGTACGTGAGGTCCGCTTTGCCAGGGTAGGCGGGACCATAGCGAAGCTTCGTGTCGGTGTCGTCGATGCCCAGGGCAGTGTGACACGGTGGCTCTCCATTCCCCAACCAAAGGAGGGTTTCTATCTCGGGCAGGTCAGTTGGGCCGGGAATTCCCATGAGCTTCTGGTGGAAAAATTGAGCCGATCCCGGGACGAACGAGAGTTTCTCATCGCCGATGTCCGCACCGGTACAGTCACCCGCATATACCATGAATCCGATCCGGCTTGGGTCCTCGCGAGCTACCGGACAAATGCTGGATTGGAATGGATTCGCGATGGCCGTGCTTTCATCGTGCTGAGCGAGAAGGACGGCTGGCGCCACGCCTATGTTTTCTCGCGTTCAGGAGAGGAACTGGCCCTCCTGACGCCCGGCGCGAGCGACATCATCGGACGCGGCATGGTGGACGAAGCTGGAGGCTGGTTCTATTACTTCGCCTCTCCCGACAACGCGACCCAACGGTATCTCTATCGGGTAGAGCTTGACGGCACCGGAGAGCCTGAACGGATCACCCCTTCAGACCAGCCCGGCACGCACGTCTATGACTTTTCTCCTGATGCCAGGTGGGCGTTCCATACCTACTCGACATTCGACACTCCTCCGATCACCGAACTCGTGCAGCTTCCTGAACACAGGGTCGTGCGCGTGCTCGAAGACAATCAGGAACTGCGTGACAGATTGAGTACCCTAACATCCAAGCCGGCCGAGTTCCTGCAGCTCGAAATAGGTGAAGGCGTGATGCTGGATGCCTACATGATCAAGCCACACGACTTCAATCCCTCTCTAAAGTATCCCGTCTTTGTGTATGTGTACAGCGAGCCACACAGCCAGACGGTGTTGGACAGGTGGTCCACGACCAACATCTACCACCGTGTGATCGCCGACCTCGGCTATCTGGTTGTGTCCATCGACAGCCGGGGCACGCCGGCACCGAAGGGAGCCGCGTGGCGGCGAGCGGTGTTCCTCAGCTTGGGGCCTCTGTCGACCGAGGAGCAGGCGGCGGGACTCCAGGAGCTGGGCCGCACACGGCGCTACGTCGATCTGGGCCGGGTAGGTATTTGGGGCTGGAGCGGTGGCGGTTCGAACACCCTGAACGCCATGTTCCGGAAGCCGGATGTCTATCACGTAGGGATCGCCGTTGCGCCCAAGCCGCAGCCTCATCTCTACAATGCATGGTTCCAAGAGATCTACATGCGAACACGCGAGGAGAATCCGGAGGGATACCGCCAGTCCGCCCCGATCAACTTTGCTGAAGGCCTGAAGGGAGACCTCCTGATCATCCACGGCACCGGAGAGACCAATACCCACCTCGAGATCACGGAGGGGCTGGTGGATCGTCTCATCGTGTTGGGCAAATCGTTTGACTACATGACCTATCCCAACCGCAACCACGGAATCCGGGTGGGTGTGGGAACATCGCTGCACCTGCGCCTGCTTATGACGCGCTATCTGCTCACGCACCTGCCCCCGGGTCACAGGTAAACTGGAACAGGAAATCCTATTATGCGGAGAAATCAATGAGAATTTGGAAAATGGTCACTCTCATCCTGATCGTTTGTTCGGTGGGACTGTCCGCCCAGCAGGTGGATATCTATACAAGGCCTGTCCAGGTGGAGCGTAGCCACGATTTTGATGCGCAGCACTACCGGCTGCAGCTGACATTTGATCTAGACCGGAAAGAATTTTGGGGTGAGAACCAGGTGACTATAAAATCCTTAAAAGACGAGTTCAGGGAATGCATCCTCGATGCGAAAGAACTCGTTGTAACAGAGGTTTTGAATGAAAAGAATGTGCCCCTCAAGTTTGAACAGACGGATCAGAAGATAATCGTCTTCCTATCCCGGGCATTCAGCTACGGGGAGGAAGTCGTATTCACCATCAAGTATCATGCAAAAGATCCTAAGAAGGGATTCTTTTTCAGCGATGCGACTCCCCGTAATCCCACCATGATCTCTACCGATTCCTTCCCCGATGAAGCCCGACACTGGTTTCCCTGCTACGATTATCCCCACGATAAAGTGACCATGGAGTTGATCGCCACCGTACAAAAACCCAACAAGGTCCTTTCGAACGGGAGGCTCTTGAGCATAGAGGAAAATGAGGAAGAAAACTCGGTCACCTATCACTGGTTTCAGGACAAGCCGCATTCGACCTATCTTTCCATGGTGGCCGTGGCGCCGTTCGTTGTTATAGAGGACTCTCTCGGTTCTCTGCCGATCAATTATTGGGTCTATGAAAAAGATGTAAAAGATGCGCGGCGGATATTCAAGAAGACCCCCTACATGATCGAATTCTTCAATAAACTGTATGGTTATGAATATCCCTGGGCGAAATATGATCAGGTGGAGACTCCCACCCAAGGCGGCGGCGCTGAGGCCACCTCTGCGACCATCCTCGGCCAGAACGTCATCTATGACGAGAAGGCCGACAAGGATTTTTCCTGGGAAACGATCATTGCTCACGAGGCGGCGCACCAGTGGTGGGGCGACCTTATAACTCTGAGAACCTGGTCTGAAACCTGGCTGAATGAGAGTTTTGCGACGTACTCCGATTACCTCTATACCCGTTTTGACAAGGGCGAAGATGAGGGGGCCCTCGCTCACCTGGAGAAAAAGAATTCCTATTTGCGGGAGGCGCATACTCGCTACATCCGTCCCATTGTCTTCAACCGCTACGAACACCCCGGGCAGAACTTTGACAGGCACACCTATCCCAAAGGCGCCTGCGTCCTGCATATGCTGCGATTCATATTGGGAGATAAACCATTCTTCCGGACGCTGAAGCACTTCCTGCACAAACACGAGTTCCAACCCGTGGAAACGCGTGATTTTATGACCGCTGTCAAAGAGGCTACCGGCCAGAACCTGGACTGGTTCTTCGAGCAGTACATCTATAGTCCCGGGCACCCCGTGTTCGACATCGGCTATCGATGGGATGAGAAACAGAAAAAGCTCCTGCTAACAGTTAAACAGGTTCAGGATTTTTCTCTGGGAATCCCGGTGTACAAGATTCCCGTGATAATTGGGATTACCACTCCTGGAGGAAAGACATCCAAAAAAGTATGGATAGAGCAAAAAGAGGAACTCTTCGAATTCGCGGCAAAAGAAAAACCTCTTATGGTGCGGTTCGACGAAGGAAATTATCTGTTAAAGGAATGGTCGTTCGAAAAATCAGTGGATGAGCTTCTCTATCAGCTTGGGAATGACGATGTGATCGGGAAAATATGGGCTGCCTCGGAATTGGTGAAACACAGCGAGGATTCCCGCGTAGGGGAAGAGTTGGAGAAAAGGATGCAGCATGATCCTTTCTGGGCCGTGCGGAGGAGCGCTCTCGAAGCGCTGAGCAGGATCGAAAAGTATTCGAATATCGAATTGATCAAATCAGTAAGCGGGGAAAGATATTCAAAGGTCAGGACAGCGGCGCTAAGAATTCTCGGAGATACGAACGAGTCTAGTTTGGTTTCGTTTTTCAAGGAACGCTTCCGAGAAGAAGACAGCTATGCGGCACAGGCGGAAGCTCTGCGGTCTATAGGCAAATGCGGAGACCTGTCCCAAGCATCTTTCCTGAGAAATGCGGCCGGAATGGAATCTCCAAGAGATGTGATAAAACGGGCCGCCGAATGGGCTCTGGAGGAATTAGAAAAGGGGGCGGCTCCCAAACCCAATGTAGTCTTCATTTTGGCCGACGACATGGGCTGGGGTGATGTCAAAGTTTACAATGCTGAATCCTTGATCCCGACTCCAAACATCGATCGGTTAGCCAGGGAAGGACTGAGTTTCACGGACGCCCATTCCTGCGGCGCATTGTGCTCGCCGACTCGGTATGGGATCCTGACCGGACGATTTTTCTGGAGAACATACAAGAAGCATTCGCTGGTCATGCCCTATGATCCTCCGGTCATTCCTGGGGAGCGGCTTACCTGGGCCCGGCTCATGCAGGAGTGCGGATATCGGACCGGCTTTGTTGGCAAGTGGCATTTGGGGCTGTGGTACCGCTCTCAAAAGCTAGAGGGATTCCAGCGGCAGTTCACCATGAACGAAGATGAGATCGATTTCAGCCAGCCAGTCGTCGGAGGCCCTTGCGACCTGGGATTCGACTACTTCTTCGGCACCGCTGGCTGCTCCACGAGTGATGCTCCGTACTGCTTCATCGAAAATGATTCCTGGGTTGGTGTTCCATCCGTTCAGTCTTCCGACGATTTGCATAAATTGCCTGGTTTCTATCCGGGCCTAATGGCCGCCGACTGGGACCTGGAGCAGGTCGATGTGCAGCTTGCCGAGAAAGCCGTACGTTTTATTCACTCCCATAAGAGAGATTTTCCGGACAAACCGTTCTTTCTCTATTATGCGTTGTCAGCCCCGCATATTCCATGGGTTAATCCGAAGTTTATCCGCGGCGCCAGCAAAGAGGGTCCCAGGGGTGACATGAACGCCTTGGTGGATTGGTGCGTCGGCGAAGTCCGCAAGGCACTTGAAACCCAGGGTGTTCTAGAAAACACGATCTTGATCTTCACCAGTGACAACGGACCGCGTCGCGGCGAGAATGGCCAGAAATCCGCGGGCCCCTTCCGGGGATTCAAGAACTCTGTCTATGAAGGCGGACATCGAATCCCATTTATTGTTCGTTGGCCGGGGAAAGTCAAGCCCGGCACCCATTCCGATGTTCCGATCAGCCTGACAGACATGATAGCGACGTTCGCGGAATTCCTAAATTTCCCTCTGCCCGTCAGTGCCGCTGAGGACAGCATCAACGTATTGCCTGCCATTTTGGATAAGGATACTAATAAGGTCCGTCGACCCGCATTGATCACCGACACCGGTGGGCATGTATCCGATCTCGGGAACTTTTCCATTCGGCATGGAAAATGGAAGCTCATAGAGCTAAATCCGCAGCCCAACAGCCAGCAGGAGAAAGCGAGGTATGAGCTGTATGATATGGAAAAGGACCCCTATGAAACGTTAGATCTGGGGGATGCCCAAGGTGAGATTGTCGAGAGTATGAAACGCCTTTTGCAAACGTGCAAACAGACAGGCTTGAGGTTTATGGAATCAAGCCACCGTCTCTGAAGAGCCCCGCCCTGCTAGTGTCTATCAATGATGGTCTTCTTGAGTGAACCCCAATTTACTTTAATCCGGTTTGCGCCTCCACCGGCTTTGTGTAGACGATCTCGCCCCCGATAACCGTCATGTCCGGTTCGATCTTCCAGATATCCTCGGCCGGGATGGTCATGTAATCCACAGGAATGACCACAAAATCAGCGAGCTTCCCCACCTCGATGGATCCTAGCGTGTCTTCCGCAAACATGGTATAAGCACCAGCCATGGTTGCGGCCCTCAAAGCCTCTTCTCTGGTCAAAGCCTGCTCAGGGATCCAGCCGCCCGGAGGGTTGTTTTCCCGGTCCTGCCGTGTCACCGCAGCATGCAGGGTGTAGAACGGGTTGTAGGGGGACACGGAATAATCCGTGCCCGTCGCCACCACCACGCCGAGATCCAAAAGCTCGCTCCAGATGTAGGCGTACTTCAGGCGCTCTTCTCCCATCCTGGCCACCGCGAAATTCATATCCTCGGTGGCATGCAGCGGCTGCATGGAGGCCACGATCCCCAGCTCGGCAAGCCTGGGTATGTCCCTTGGAGTCAGGACCTGGCAGTGCTCGAGAGCGAACCGGGCCTTTTTGCCGTCTACCCCCGTCGCCTTCAGGGCCCTCTCGTAGGCATTGATGGCGACACGATTGGCACCGTCTCCGATGCAGTGAATCCGCATATTGAATCCGATCTTCAGAAGCTCGGTCGCAGATTTGGCAATTTGGTCTTCGCTTTGCCGCGGTTCCCCAAAATAATTTGGATAGTCGCTGTACTCCTCGAGGAAAAGCGCACCCCTTGATCCGAGGGCTCCGTCGGCAAAGGCCTTGACCGATCGGACATAGTATTTATCGTTGTGGTTCAGCGGTTTGCCCAGCTTTTTCGCCGCATCCTCCCTGACCATCTCATTGATCCTGATCCTGAGCAGGCCCACGTCGTAGAGTTTCATCCGCCTCTGTACTTCTTCGTAGCCCGTCATGCTGGCCCCGTGGATCGTTGTGAGGCCGCTGGCCACGGCCAGCTGGGTCCCTTCCACCAGGTTGCGGCTGATCTCGTAGTCGGTCATGGGAGGCAGGGGAGGGATGAGGCGCCTCAACTGCGAAGGTGCCCTCTCTACGAATTCGCCTGTTGGCTCCCCATTCTTGTCCTTCTTGATGTGGCCTCCCTCGGGATCGGGAGTGTCGCGGGTGATGCCGGCGAGCTCCAAGGCCTTGCTGTTGGCCGCGCTGCCGTGCGTGTAGCGGCTGATGAACACGGGATTGTTTGGTGCCACGGCATCGATCAGCTCCTTACGGAACTCCGGTGGATCCCAGACAGCCGACATCCAGCCGCTCAACACCAGCCAGCGCGGCTCGGGCCCTGGCCGCATCCCTTCCCCGGTAGCCAGGCAATGCTTGATCACCTCCTGCATCCGCTCAACAGACGCCCATTCACCAATCGTTTCCCGGATGTCCGGTGTTCGTGGATACAGAATCCTCTCTCCGTACCTAATGTGGACATGGGAATCATGCAATCCGGGTATCACGGTCTTGCCTTTGAGGTCGGTAACAAAAGTCAGCGCCCCTACATAGGCCTTCACTCCCGCATTTTCGCCCACATAGATGAATTTACCGTCCTTCACGGCAAAAGCGGTGGCCGTGCTGAATTCCTCATCAACAGTGTAGACGTTGCCATTGATGTAGACCCTGTCAGCCTCTTGTGCCCCGCCGGCCGCTCCCGTCGCCTGCACGAACAGCACAAGCAGCATAAAAATCAAAAAGACATTGGGCAATCTTTTTATTACCTTCATTTTTTCTGCTCCTCTTCCCTTCATGATCTCGAATGCCGTGATAGCCCCTTTTAGGAAAAGCTACGAGTGTATTCTTATCATACCTTGAGAAATTCATGCAACTCATCGAAAAAGTATCCGAAACCATTTGACGGCATACAGCTCATGGAAGAGAATTAAAGCGATTCTGCGGATAATAGACTCGAGGAATAATGTCAGGCAAAAGCCAGCAAGGGAAAGATCAGCCCGATCCCCGGCAGTTTGCCACCACACACTGGAGCCTGGTACTCGCAGCCAAGCCAAACGAGGCGAGCCGGACAAGCGCCAGAGAGGCGCTCGAGAAACTGTGCCGCGCCTATTGGTATCCCCTCTATGCTTTCGTGCGGAGCCGCGGCTATTCAGCGGTCGACGCCCAAGATCTTACTCAGGCCTTTTTTGCTCGTATATTCGAAACGGAAGGTTTAGCCTCCGCGGATCGGGAGAAGGGCCGCTTTCGATCCTACCTGCTGGGGGCAATGAAACATTTCCTGGCAAATGAATGGCATCGGGCCCAGACGCTGAAGCGCGGAGGCCGGGAGCAGTTCATCGATTGGGAAGCACTCGATCCGGAACCCAGATACACCGGGGCTTCGAGGTGGTCGGAGAATCCGGAACAGCTCTTCGATCGTGAATGGGCGCTGGAGACTATTGCCGGGGCCCTGAATGCCCTTCGCAGCGAGATGGAAAAAGCCGGGAAGGGAGATTTGTTTGAAGCCCTGAGGGGCAGCCTCACCGGGGGAGAAGAGTTGCCCAGAGAGGAGATCGCGGCAAACCTGGGAATGAGCGTGGGCGCGGTAAAGGTTGCTGTGCACCGGCTGAGGCAGCGCTTTCGTCGAATGCTGCGGGCCGCCATCGCGGAGACTGTCAGCAATGAGGCGGATCTCGATGATGAGATGCGCTACCTGGTCGAGGTTTTACGGAGACGATGATCGTTTACTGTAACCCCGCGGCTTTTATCCTTCAGGAAGAAGTGAATGATATCGAAAGGGAGATTGAGCCATGAACACTTCTGATGAGGAAAAATGCAAGCGCTGCGGTGCGGAGATCCCCACAAAATCGACCGAGGGGATCTGCCCCGCATGCCTCATGTCAGGCGCACTGGAGCCTCCCACAAGCGAGGCCGAGACCATTGTACTGGCTTCAGGTGAATCAGCAGTGTTCGCCGAGCCTTCAGAATTCCCCTTTGAGTTTGGTGGCTACAATTTGCTCGGTCTGCTCGGGCGCGGAGGAATGGGCACGGTCTATGAGGCTGAACAGAGGGCCACAGGGCGCCGTGTCGCCCTGAAAATGCTGGGGCAGCAGCTCGATTCGCCGGAGATGCGTCAGCGGTTTCTCCGCGAGGGCCGCCTCGCCGCGGGCGTCAGTCATCCGAACAGCCTCTACATTTTCGGGTCCGAGGAGATCGAGGGTGTCCCTGTGATCACCATGGAGGTGGCCGGCAGCGGTACCCTCAAGGACAAGCTCAAGAAAAGAGGTCCGCTCCCGATTACGGAGGCGGTAGATGCGATCCTCGACGTCATTGCCGGCCTGGAAGCCGCCGTTGCGGCTGGCGTGCTGCACAGGGACATCAAGCCCTCCAATATCAGGGTTCTCCAGGACGGCACCGTCAAGATCATGGATTTCGGGATTGCAAAATCCGTGCTGACGTCGAGCAAGCTCACCCAGACCGGTATTGCTCTCGGAACCGCCGGATACCTAGCACCTGAGCAGATCCAGGGCCGGCAGGTCGATGCGCGAACCGAC
>JBGUED010000056.1:0-9702 GCA_041821525.1 Candidatus Aminicenantaceae bacterium
AGACCTGCGCGAACCCGGTTCCATCATGGATATGTCTCGCCTTGGGGAAGAATACAACGAGTTCCTGACACGGATCATCCGCATGAACCGCGAGCGCAGCTTTGATCCCTATGTATTCCCGCTTTCTGAATCCCGGCGCTCTAAGGCTGTGGAGCTCTATCGGGAACGCAAACATCGGTGGGGCGATGAGCCGGATGTCAATATCATGCTGGCCTTGCTCTATCTGGAAGAAAAACAGTACGCCGCGGTTGAGAGGGAATGCCGGGAGATTCTCGATATCCGCCCGGATATGCCTGAGGTTCACAGCCTCCTGGGCATCTCGTACAGGCGACAGGGACGGGTCGACGAGGCCATCATTGAGTACAAGATTGCGCTCCACTATCATCCGCACAATCCGGAGACCCATTATAACCTGGGGATCGCCCTCATGAAAAAAGGCCTCACCGAGGAGGCCGTATCCGAATATGAGCGGGCCATAGAGCTCCTCCCGGGCCATGCCCGGGCCTACGGAAACCTGGGGTATATCTACCTCCAGAGGGACCAGATCGCCCGGGCGCAGACCCAATGCCGCCGTGCCCTGGACCTTTATCCCGATCTGCCCGAGGTCCTTTCCACCCTGGGAGCCGTCTTGATCCGCCAGGGGCAATACACAGAGGCGGAGGAGGTGTCACGCCGGGCAATGGCACTGGCGCCCAAGCTTGCCGGCCCCTATATCAACCTTGGCAGCGTCCTCCTTCATCAAGGTGAGGCAGATCAGGCCATCGAGACCTACGGCTTAGCCCTGCGGCTGGATCCGGGCTCCAGCCAATCCCATTACAACCTCGGAAGGGCGCATCTGTACACTGGCCGGGCTGGAGACGCCGTCTCCGCCTTCATTCGTGCCCTGGAAATCGACCCGGAGTACCATCAGGCTTCCGCCAACCTCTCGGCCGCATATCTCAAACTCGACCGTTTCGAGGAGGCGGTGGCCGCGGGGCGTCGCGCCGTGAAACTCAAGCCGGATTACCAGGTCGGCTGCCTCAACCTGGCCCGGGCTCTCTCCGAGACCGGCGACCTGGAAGAAGCCGAGACTCTCTGCCGCCGCTCACTGGCCAGTATCCCGGAGAACGGGGTCACGTACAACCTGCTGGGAAATATCCTGGAAAAACAGGGAAAGCTGGAGCAAGCGCTCGAGGCCTACACTACGGCCCATGAGAGCGAATCCGGGTTTGTCGAGCCGCTCATCAACTTGGGGAACCTGCACTTCAGGCTGCGGCAGTATCCCGAATCCAGTCGGCACTATCTGTCTGCAGTGGCGCTCGAATCCGGGCATCCGGAAGTGTACAATAACCTGGCCGTGATTTTTTATTACCGGGAGGAGTATCAGAGAGCGTGGGATTATGTCCTCAAGACGGAAGCACTGGGTTTGACGGTCAATGCGGATTTCAAGAAGAACCTGCAGGCCAAACTGAAGAAGGAGTGCCTTGCGAAGGGGAACGAATCATGAAGATGGAAGTCTTTGAGATGGAGCGCATGCAGTCGACCTGGGAGAACGTGGTGGAGTATGACCTGAGCGAGAGCGGTATCCGGGCCGTATCCCTGCGCGAGCTTAGCGACCTGGGATTTGACCTGGAGGCGGCCTTGGACACTCCTTTAGGGTACAGTCAGTCCAACGGGACGATCGAACTGCGGGAGATCCTGATGGAGCAGTATCCCGGGGCCTCTCTCGAGAATATCGAGGTGATGAACGGCACGTCGGAGGCAAATTATCTCGCGGCCCTGGTGGCGCTTCAGGAAGGGGATGACATGGCGCTCGAAGTGCCGAATTACATGCAGCTCTGGGGCCCTCCCCGCAGTTTTGGCGCCCGGATCAACACCTTTTCCCTGGATTTTGCCTGTGGCTGGGAGCCCGACTGGGACAGCTTCGAGCAGGCCGTCTCGGAGAAAACCCGGCTGGTCTATGTTTCCAATCCCAACAATCCGACCGGTGCGGTCCTGTCACGCGATGCCATGCGCCGCATCATTGAGCGGTGCGAGAGGGTGGGCGCCTATCTTCTGGCCGACGAGGTCTACATGGGGGCGGAGCGGGAGCAGGAGCAGACACCCAGTTTCTGGGGGATGAGCGACAGGGTCATTGTCACCAGCGGTCTGTCCAAGGCTTACGGCATCCCCGGCCTGCGCATCGGCTGGATCGTCGGTCCCAAGGAGTTTGTGACCGAGTGCTGGACGCAGCACGACTATATCACCATCGGCCCCAACAAGCTGTCTGACATCGTAGCGCGGACCGCGGTAAAATCCGTGAACCGGAAAAAGCTCTATGACCGTACGCGCCGGATCCTCCAGCAGAATCTCAAAGCCATGCAGGAATGGCTGGACGGTTTTGGTGGATTTTTCACCTACAATCCGCATGTGGCCGGAGCGTTTAATTTCGTGAAGTATAATTCCGGGATACCCAGCCTGGAGCTGGTTCACAGCATCCTGAACCGGCAGAGCACCCTGATCATCCCTGGCCGCCACCTGGGGATGGAAGGATTTCTGCGCATCTGGATGGGAGGGAATCCGGATTTTTTACGGGAAGGCTGGCGCCGGATCGGCATTGAGATCAATCAGCTGCCCGAGCTTGTCCAGGGCAGGGATTTGTGATATATCTTTTTCAGTTAACCTGGATAATTCAGGTTAATTGAGGAGAGAACATCATGGCCAAAATGGATGAAAGCCAGGAGAAGACCTGGGGTCTGTTCTGCCACCTTGCGGCATTCGGATTTTTTGTGTTTCCCGCCTTCGGCAACATACTCGGTCCACTGATCATCTGGCTCATCAAGAAGGACGAGTCCCCCTATGTGGATAAACAGGGGAAGGAGTCCCTGAATTTTCAGATTTCCTTCACCATCTACGCCATTATCGCCGGAATCCTTGCCCTGGTCATTATCGGGCTCTTCATGCTCCTCGCACTGGGCGTGGCCTGGGTGGTCCTGGTCATCGTGGCGACCCTCAAGGCCAGCAACCGAGAGGAGTTCGAGTATCCCTTGAGTATCCGTTTTCTCCACTGACACGCAACGGGCCGGACGCGGACGACGAAGCTTGCCGGCTGTACACGATATTTCTGTTTTAACGTAACCTGAGAGGAGAACATCTATGTTTAAAACACCAAGGTATCTGATCTGGGCACTCACCCTGCTGCTGGTCTTGGGCCTGTCTGGATGGGCCGCTGCTCAGGCCGGCACTGCCAAGAAACCGCTGACCCATGATGTGTATGATTCCTGGAGATCCATTGTCCGTCCGCTCATCTCAATCAACGGGGAATGGGCCCTGTATGTGGACACACCGCAGAAGGGAGAGGCGGAGCTCGTGGTACTGAACATAAAGAACCAGAAGGAGTTCCGGTATGCGGTGGGCTATTCCGGAGAGGGAACGGATTCTGAAAGGGCGGCGGCCGCCCAGTTCTCCTTTGACGTCTCCCACGTGGCCTTTTTGATCTCTCCCACTCAGGAAGAGGTGAAACAGGCTAAAAAGGACAAAAAGAAGAAGGAAGACCAGCCCAAGAATAAGCTCGGTATCATGGACCTGTCCGACGGGACGGTGAAGGTGATCGAACGTGTCAAGAGCTTCAAGGTGCCCGAGGAAGCCGGGGGCTGGATCGCGTACCTGAAGGAAGAAGCCCCCAAGCCCAAGGAAAAAGCGAAGAAAGAGGAAGGGGCCGAGGCCAAAGAGCCCGAAGAAAAGCCTGAGGGAGAGAAAGAGGAAGAGAAAAAGGAAGAGAAAAAATTCGGGACAGAGTTGGTCCTGCAGTCGCTCGGGGATGGAGGAGAGACCCTCTTTACCTCGGTGATGGATTACCGCTTTACCAAGGACGGCGGATATCTGCTCTATACAGTGTCCAGCAAGGACAACCCGGAGAGTGATGGGATCTATGCGCAGAAACCGGGTCAAGATAGGAATACGGCCCTGCTGACCGGTGAGGGCAACTACTCCAAGTGGACCCTGGACGAGGAGGAAACCCGGCTGGGATTCCTGACCGACCGGGATGACTTTGCGGCGGACGAACCCTCCTTCAACCTGTACGGGTGGAACCTGGGAGACGATACGGCCGATTTGTGGGTGTCGCACAGCTCGACTCGGAGTTTTCCGGAAGGCATGGCTGTCAGCGATAAATCCGATGTGTCCTTCAGCGAGGACGGAAGCATCGTGCTCTTCGGTATCAAGGAGATGCCCGAGCCCAAAAAAGACGAGGAGGAGGATGCTGAGGAAGAGGCCAAGTTCGACCTGTGGCACTGGAACGATCCTTTTCCCCAGCCCCAACAGAAGCTCATGGCTAAGAGGGTCCGGGACAACACCTGGGAGTCCGTCTATCACATCGGGGATAAAAAATTCGTGAAACTGGCCGATGAGACCATCCCGGATGTGAGCCTGTCCGACAGCGGACGCGTGGGCTTTGCCGTCACTAACTGGCCCTATACCAAGCGGGTTTCCTATTTTGGCTCATTCTCTGATATCTATGTGGTCGATCCCCGGACCGGGGGGAAGTCCCTGGTGAAAAAGGATCTCTACGGCGGCGCCAGCCTTTCCCCCAACGCCAAATTTGTCTACTGGTTCGAAGGCGCGGACTGGTTTGTCCACGACATCTCCGCCGGCTCCACCAAAAACGTGACCGCCGGACTGGGGGTGCGGTTCGACAGGGAGGACCATGACACGCCCAATCCAGCCCGGGGATACGGGACAGCCGGCTGGACAGACAGCGATGCCGCCCTCCTGGTCTATGACCGCACCGACATCTGGGAGATCAAGCCCGACGGCAGCGGGGCCCGCATGATCACCGAGGGTTTCGGCCGCAAGAACGGCCTTTCGTTCCGGTATGCCCGTCTGGACCGGGAGGAGAAGACCATAGCCCCTGGGAAAATCCTGCTTCTCACAGCCACGAACGAGCAGACCATGGCCCACGGGTTCTACACCGACAGGGTCGACGGCACAGCCGAGCCCCGCAGGCTGCTCATGACGGACAAGAGTTTCGGTTTTCCGCAGAAGGCCAAGGAGGCCGATGTGATGCTTTTCACACGGCAGGCCTTCGAAGAGTATCCTGAACTTTGGGTGAGCGGGCTGGATCTCAAAGAACCCCGGAAGCTGACCGACTTGGGGCGCCAGATGGATCCCTACATCTGGGGAAGCGCGGAGCTGCGGGATTTCTTAAGCTCCGACGGCAAGCCCCTGAAGGGCATCCTGATCAAGCCGGACAACTTCGATCCCGGCAAAAAATATCCTCTGATGGTGTACATCTACGAGACCCTGCACCAGGGCCACCATCGATATCGCGCTCCTTCTCCCGGAAGCTCGGTCAATCCTTCCTATTATGTGAGCAACGGCTATGTCCTGTGGATGCCCGATATCGAATACGGCACCGGCTATCCCGGCCCGGACGCCATGAAGTGCGTGCTGCCCGGCATCCACATGCTGATCCGGGAGGGCTACATCGATCCCAAGGCCATCGGCATCCAGGGTCACTCCTGGGGCGGGTACCAGATTTCCTACATGGTCACCCAGACCAACATCTTTGCCGCTGCCAACGGAGGTGCCCCGGTCTCCAACATGACCTCGGCCTACGGCGGGATCCGCTGGGCCAGCGGTATGGTGCGGCAGTTCCAATACGAGCACACACAGAGCCGCCTGGGAGACACCCTGTGGAAGGTCCCCCTGCGATACATCGAAAACTCTCCCATCTTTTGGGTCGACAAGATCGAGACGCCCCTCATGTACATGCACAACGACGAGGACGGGGCCGTTCCCTGGTACCAGGGCATAGAGTTCATCATGGCCCTGCGCCGCCTGAACAAGGAGGCCTACATGTTCAATTACAACGGGGAGGCGCATGGGCTGCGCAAGCGCGTCAACCAGGAGGATTGGACCATCCGCATGGCGGAGTTTTTTGATCATTACCTCAAGGGAGCACCCATGCCCGACTGGATGACAAACGGCATCCAGGCCTGGGATAAAGAAGAAAAAAAATAGCCGCCCCGGGGCCATTTTTCCCGCTGGGAGGACACCGTGACTTCGGATGAAAAAAGGAAAAAGCTGGGAGGGGTCGCCTTGTTCCTGCTGCTGTGGGCGTTCACGGTCTGGCTGCTGTATCCACTGGTCGTCCTGGATAACGCGTATGCGATCAACGCCAAGGAGTATCTCTACCGGGCCGTGATCGGGATCAGCATCATGATTATCCTGTTTGGAAAGACCGTGTTTGATCTTTTTTTCCCCCTGTCGACTTCGAACAAAATTACGGCCCTCCAGACCGTGTTCCTGACTGTGTATTCCATGGTCCTGGCGGGTGGGATCATCCTCATGCTGGGACGGTTGGTGTCCCTCTTTGTCAGCAGCCAAGACCTCGACGTAGAGTTCTAGAGCGACCCCGGTATTTCCTGGCCTGCCTGGAACTCACATGCCGCATGGAGTCTGCACCGGCAGTTCTGAGAGGCATTCCTCTCCTGCCCCTACCATCGCGGTGCATCCCCTTCCGCAGAAATCGAGTTAATACCAGTGGCGGGAATAATCCCGGCCAAAACTTGTATATGGTGTGGAGATGCCAAAACAAAGAATAGGGGCAAACACAGAGACACGGAGGTAAATATGTTAAGTCAAAAATGGTTTGGAATCCTGATACTGGGGCTGCTCACCGGATCCCTGGTTCTGGGGAACGGCCCGGTAGAGAAGGCCGCGTCCCTCAAGGGGACCGTGACCGACTCCCGAGGCAATCCGCTCCCCCAGGCCACGGTGGTGCTTGTCAACCTGAACACACAGGTCAGACACACGGTCCTGACAGCAAAGACAGGGGAGTTTGTTTTTAAAGGGCTCCCGTCCGGAAACTACCGGCTCAAAGCCTGGGCGGCGGGTTTCAAGCCCGTGGTCAGGGAGAGCATCCGTATCACCCAGGGAAAGACCGTGGCCCTCGAATTGAGGCTCCAGCCGGGCCCTGCCCGCCTGGTCGAAGAGGAACTGGCCGACCTTAAGGTCGAGATGCCTGCCAAAGAAGGGATCATGGGCGGTGTGGTCGGCGGCGTCCTGGGCGGTGTAAGTCAGGCTTCCTACCGCACCCGTCCGGGAGAGACCACCACGCCGTATTATCGGCCCTACCATAACACCGAGGAATACAGCCGCATCTACGAGAACATCTTCCTGCCCGCGCTTAGCAATCCCCTCTCCACCTTTTCCATCGATGTGGATACTGCCTCCTATGCCAATGTCCGGCGTTTTCTCAACAGCAACCAGCTCCCAACCAAGGACGCGGTACGCATCGAAGAGATGATCAATTATTTCACGTATGCCTACCCTGAGCCCGGCAGGAAGCAGCCCTTTGCGCTGTACACGGAAATCTCATCCTGCCCCTGGGATACCCGACACAGGTTGATCCACATCGGCCTGCAGGGCAGGAAGCTGGAAACCGAGGAACTCCCCGCTTCGAACCTGGTCTTCCTGCTGGATGTGTCTGGCTCCATGAGCTCCCCCAACAAGCTCCCCCTGCTGAGGCAGGCATTCAAACTCCTGGTCAACGAACTGAGCCCCCGGGACCGGGTGGCGATCGCGGTGTATGCCGGGGCTGCCGGCCTGGTACTCCCCTCCACAGCGACCAGTCAGAAAGACAGGATCATAGGCGCCATCGAGCACTTGAACGCAGGCGGCTCCACCGCAGGGGGTGCCGGCATCCAGCTCGCCTATAAAGTGGCGGAAGAGAACTTGATCCCCGGAGGTAATAACCGGATCATCCTGGCCACCGACGGTGATTTTAATGTGGGGGTGTCCAGCACCTCCGAGCTCGTGCGCATGATCGAGGAAAAGCGGGAGAAGGGCGTTTTCCTTACCGTGCTGGGATTCGGCATGGGAAACTATAAAGACGGGCGGATGGAAGAGTTGGCTGATAAAGGCAACGGCAACTATCACTACATCGACAACCTGATGGAGGCCAAGAAGGTTTTTGTCGACGATATGCGAGGAACGCTCTTTACCATCGCCAAGGACGTCAAGCTCCAGGTTGAGTTCAACCCGGCCAAGGTCAAGGCCTACCGGCTGATCGGATACGAGAACCGGATGCTCAAGAAAGAGGACTTTGCCGATGACCGCAAGGACGCGGGCGAGCTGGGGGCCGGGCACACGGTCACAGCACTCTATGAGATCATCCCCTATAGCTCGGAGGAAGAGATCCCATCCCAGAAGGGCCTGAAGTACCAGCAGACCCATATTGATCCCAAAGCGTTCAAGAGCAAGGAGATCCTGACTGTCAATCTGCGTTACAAGGCGCCGGATGCGAACAAGAGCAGGCTCATCCGTCATCCCCTCGTGGACCGGGCCGTGTCGCTCAACCGCGCCTCGGCCGACTTTAAATTTTCTGCGGCGGTGGCGTCTTTCGGCATGCTGCTGCGGGAATCCGAATTCAAGGGGGATGCCTCCTATGAGCGGGTTCTGGAGCTGGCGCGGGCCGGCAAAGGACAGGACTATCACGGCTACCGGGCTGAGTTCATCCAACTGGTGGAGAAAACCCGCCTGCTGCAGTCCATTGCCTCAAAGACGGATTAACCTGAAAAAGTGACATCTAAAAAGGGGGCAGGCATGCCTGTCCCCTTTCCTTTCCTTCACTCCCTCATTTACAAATAAAAATAGAGTTTCAGATAGAGCAGTCGGCTGCTGTTGAGCACGTCAAATCCGTAAGACAGCCTGACGCTCCATAGGGATGAGGGTTTGACTGTCAGTGCCGGCCCTACGTACATGACAGCATCGCCGCCGGCCGCCTTTATCCCGTATTCCATGATTCCGGGCCGGAAGACTCTGTCCCTGCCCAGGGCGTAATGGATGTTGGTGATAAAATAGAAGTGTTCCTCCGATCCCCGGTTCAATCCCCAGAAGCCCCGGGCCTGGAATGTGGTCTGCAGCCGCCGTTCCAGTGCCGAGAAGGTATAATCCAGGCGTGTGCCCAGATAGTTCTGTCCCTGGCTGTTGAGCTTCCAATAGAGATAGACATTGAAGGCCCCGAAATTCCGACCCACGAGTGCGTCGATCCGGTTTAAGCCTGGGGGAGTGACATAGTCGAGAGGACGGAAGCGGAAGATGGTGCGGCCTGTTCGGTAGACCAGGTCGACCGCGGCTTTATTCCTGAGTTCATCGGGGAGCAGGATTCCGACAAACATTAGGACGCAGAGCAGCAGGAGGAGAACGCGGCGTCTGTGAGCCCGGATCCGGACTGCGCTGAAAAAGTGCATAAGGCCTCACCATATGAAAAATCCCCGGTAATATCAATGGTGGAGTTTCGCTGCTCCGATGTCCGAAGGCGTACACCTCCTGGTTCACAAGCGAACACCGGAGGACACCTGGCCCATGCGGCATGAGAGCGCTGGAGGGGGGCGCATGATCCGGTAAAGAAAATTTACATCCCCGAAATCCAGAGAAGCCCATGTAAAGAGTCTTGAATTATGCTGCTTGTGGATCCGCCGGATGAAATTGCCGCTCCAGGAATCTGGATCTGGCATGGATATTGCAAAACCTATTCACATCGAGAGGGGTTGATAGGCCGCCCCTTTTCAGAATGCAGCGGAGTCATTGATGAGTGTGAGTTCGAAACTAACCATTTTTGTCATCCTTGTCCTTCTGCTGCTTTTTCTCACGTTCATGATGCCGGTCGTGGCGCATGCGTCGCTGTTTCAGGACCAACTGCGCATGCAGCCGGACCCGGACGTACCAAGCCGGATCGGT
>JBGUED010000057.1:0-9643 GCA_041821525.1 Candidatus Aminicenantaceae bacterium
GCGGTGGACAGGGCCCCGGGGATGTTCTTCTGCCGGGCGGCCACCGCCGCCTCCCAGAAATGCAGCATGTCGGAATGGTTTTCCTGGTAGAACGTGGGCATGTCGGCCGTTTCCAGGATCGTGCGGCACTCCCTTAGGGCCTGCTCCGCTTCGTCGTACTCCTCGATCTCCGCATAGATGGCGGCCTTGGCCAGTTCATAAAGGGCAGCCTGGCTCATCAAGTTGTTGTCCCGGGCGATCTTTATAATATTATCCGCCTCGGCCAGAGCTTCCTCGGGCTTGCATTCATACATATACGAGCGGCAGATCATGCCCATGTCCTCCACTGTACCCTCGATCGTAGGCTCCATCTCGATGGTCTTGTAGACCGCCTCCCTGCCTTCATCATACCGGCCCAAAAAAACCAGGTTGGTCCCGATCTTCAACTGCGAATCTGTGAATAGGGGATTCTTTTCCAGGGCCTGCTGATAATAGGCGATGGCCTCCTCAAATTTTCCCATCCTGGAGTACAGATCGCCCATGGAATCGTAGGGATTGGGCTGGTCCGGAATGAGGCGGATGCAGTTCTGGAAAGCCTCTTCCGCTTCGGTGTAGCTTTCGGCAGACAGACTAATGTAGCCCAGCTCCAGATAAGAAGGAGCAAAATTCTCATCGATCGCCAGTGCCTGCCTCTGCTGTAAGATGGCTTGGGCCCTCTCCTCCAAAATTCGATAAAACACGCCCAGCCGGAAATGGGTGCGCTTATCTTCCGGGTACATCTTCACAAGCAGCTCATAGAACTCGATGGCCCTGTCCGGATCGTTCTGGCCGTAATATGCGTCATAAGCCTTGATGATCATCTGCTCCCCGGCCGACACCTCCTCTGAAAGCTCCACCGCCTGCTGCAGGTCGCGCTGCAGGCTCACTAGGTCATTCGTGAACCGGGCCCGATACAGATAAGCCAGAGCAAAATCCGGATCCAATGCGATCGCCGCACTCAATTTGGCCATGGCCGTGTCGAGATGCAGGTTCTCCCCTTGGACCCTCGCTTGGACAAAGAGGGTGCGGGCCTCTGTGGATCTCGACGTGATCGGCACCTCGGTCTGTTTTGCACACTGGGCGCACAACAGGAGCAGGACCAGGAGCGCTCCCCCCAAAACCATGGATTTTCTGAGACTTCTCCCAAAGAATGGCATAGTCTTTCCTCCTCTAATCCAGAGATTTCAAACAGAGGAGTACACTCGTCTACGCGTACGCAAAATGAAAACTACCGGTTGGAACCGCCGTCTTCTCTCCCCAACCCAAATATATGTCTGGGTTCGCTGGTTGTCAAATTCTCTGTGCCAGTTCCGCCACGATGGCCAGCGCTTTGTCGATCTCGGCTGGGCGGTTGTAGATGTGCGTGCTGAAGCGCACGCCCCTCGCCCCCTGAGACCGGGGCTGCAGCCGGCCTTTCTCCCACAGCGTATCCTGGAGCGCCTTGCCATCCATCTCCGCCACGTTGAAGGTGGTCAGGCCGGAGCTCATTTCGGAGTGCAGCGAGGTGAGGATCGAGGTTTTGGGGATGGCAACCAAGCCTTCACGGAAAGAATCCCCCAGCCCCTTGATACGGCGGTAGATGCGGTCGGGGCCCACTTCGAAATGGAAATCCAGGGCCTCGTCCAAACCCGCCAGCAGGGCGGCGTTGCCCGTGCCCCTCTGCGTGAGCCGGAACCCGTTGTCCTCGTGGTTGTCCCACTGGCCGGATGCCAGTGTGGTCCAGACCTCATCGATCAACTCCTCCCGGATGTACAGCATCCCGCTCCCGGCCGGAGCCAGGAGCCACTTGTGGGGGCTGGCATAGTAGGCGTCGCATCCGATGTCCTTGACATCCACCGGGATGTGGCCCACAGCCTGGGCGCCGTCGACAATGGTGAAAAGGCCTTTTTCGGCCGCGTGCCGGCAGATCTCTTTTACAGGAAGGATGGTCCCGGTCCCCGAGGTGATGTGCGGCAGTGACAGCACACGCGTCTTGGGGCCGATGGCCTGCTTGAAGGCGTCAATGATCTGCTCCGGGTCCTTGACCGGGACAGAGACCGGCACCTGCCGCCAGGTCGTGCCGTAGCGCTTGGCCCGCAGCTGCCAGCCGCTGCGCCCTCCGGAGTGCTCCTTGTCGGTGGTGATGACCTCGGCACCTTCGGGCAGGTCCAGACCGTTGGCGAGGAAGTTCATGCCCATGGTGGCGTTCTGGGTCAGCGCGATCTCCTTATAATGGGCATTGATCAGCCTGCCGATCTTCTCTCGGAGCTCGACATAGGGGAAATACCCGGACAGCAGGTCGATGCCCCCGTCGCTCCAATCGCAGTGGGCGATCTCCACAGCGTGCTTGCGCATGTGGTCGATCATCCGATTCAGGACTCTGGTGGGCGGTGCCCCTATGGTCCCGGTGTTGCAGTAGGCCTCACCTGGAGGCATGGGGAACTGGGCCCGGAGCGCACTCCAGAATTGGGGGTCTTCTTCTGAGGGAAGGGACGGGATCGCATTTTTTTCGGGCGTGCATTTCCCATTCAGACCGATAGCCAGGCCTGCCACGGCCGCCGATTGCATGAATTGTCTTCTTGAGATCATGGGACCTCCTTTGGGAGCATCATAATCCACATGCAGTCCCGGGTCAAATCCCGGCTAAGTCCAGCAAGAAAAAGAGTTTGACGGCACGAACAATTATGGTATGGTTTACCCACAACATGAGCGGAACATCCGTTTCGACCTGTCTCCATTCTAGGAGGAAGACCATGACCAATCGTTCCATTTCCCTGCGGATGATAAGTCTGGGTCTGCTCGTTTTCTGCTTTCTGCTCGCCTCCTGCGCTCTCAAAAAGCAAGCAGCAGACCTGGTCCTGACCAACGGTAAGATCGTGACCATGGACAACGCGCTGCCCGAGGCAGAGGCCCTGGCCGTGCGCGATGGGACCATCGTGGCCGTGGGGAGCTCAGCAGACATCCAAGCGTATGTCGGTGAAGCGACCGAGGTGATCGACCTCGATGGCAAGCTGGCCATCCCGGGATTTATCGATGCCCATGTTCACTTCACCTCCATCGGCCAGGCCAAGCTGGGGCTCGAGCTGATGCCGGTTAAAAACTGGGACGAGATCCTATCCCTGGTCGAGGCGGCCGTAGCCCAGGCCGAACCTGGTGAGTGGATCATCGGCCGCGGCTGGCATCAGGAGAAGTGGGACACCATCCCGGATCCCAATGTGGACGGCCTTCCGCTCCACAACGAGCTGAGCCGGCTCTCGCCCGACAACCCGGTGCTGCTCTCCCATGCCAGCGGCCACTCCTCCTTTGCCAATGCCAAGGCCATGGAGCTGGCAGGGATCACCAAATCCACTCCTGATCCTCCGGGAGGTGAGATCGTAAAAGATACCAGCGGGAACCTGGTAGGAGTCTTCCGGGAGACAGCCCAGTGGTTCCTGAGGGAAGCGCGCAACGAATACCACGAGAAGCGCAGCGACGAGGTCAAAGAAGCCGAGCGCCGCCAGGTGGTGGAGATAGCTGACAAGGAATGCCTTTCGAAAGGGATTACCGGCGTGCACGATGCCGGCTCCCCCTTCGAGACCGTCGACCTGTTCAAAGAGTTCGTCACCCAGGGGAAGCTCGGGGTGCGTCTCTATGTCATGGTTCGTGAGCCCAACGACCGCCTGGCGGACAGGATCTCGGACTACTGGATCGAGGGTCTGGGCGACAACCACCTGACCGTGCGCTCCATCAAGCTGACCATCGACGGTGCCCTGGGACCGCACGGCGCCTGGCTGCTGGAGCCGTACACGAGCCTGCCCACAAGTGTAGGACTCAACACCAACACGGTGGAATACACCAAGGAGACCGCCCGCATCGCCATCGAGAAGGGCTTCCAGTTCAATGTGCACTGCATCGGCGACCGGGCGAACCAGGAAACCCTGAACATCTACGAAAGCACCTTCCAGGCGTTCCCGAACAAGGCCGACCTGCGCTGGCGCATCGAACACGCCCAGCACCTCCACCCCGATGACATCCCCCGCTTCGGCGAGCTTAGAGTGATCCCCTCTATGCAGGGCATCCACTGCACCTCGGACGGGCCCTATGTGCTGAAGCGCCTGGGGGAGAAGCGGGCCGAAGAGGGCGCCTACATGTGGCGTTCACTCATGGAGACCGGGGCTATTATCTGCAATGGCACGGACGCACCTGTGGAAGACGTGGACCCCCTCCCCTGCTTCTATGGCACGGTGACCCGCCGCATGCTGAACGGTGAGCTCTTCTATCCCGATCAGAAGATGACCAGGGAGGAGGCCCTGCGCTCTTACACGCTCAACGCCGCTTTCGCCGCCTTCCAGGAGGACATCCTGGGATCTCTGGAGACGGGCAAACTGGGCGACATCACGGTGCTGTCCCAGGACATCATGACCATCCCGGAGGACGAGATCCTCACCACCGAGGTGCTCTATACCATCGTCGGCGGGAAGGTTCTCTACCGGAAGTAATCAGCTAAGCTGTCAAATTCAGCCGAACGGAAGACTCACCCAACCGCCCCATGCGTTCGGACTGAAATCGACCGGCTTACGAGCACTGCCCCATGGTCACCATGGTTAGTTTTTGTTCCAACCCCGTGAGACACATGTCCCAGTTTATCCCAGCACAAACATCTCGGCCGTCCCTATGGGATTCCCTCGGCGCCAGCGAATTGATTCTGGATGATTCACGATTGGAGGATGCTTCTTAAGCTTGAACTCCGCTGCTACATAAATTATAGTAGAGGCGGTTGGGGGTGTCCCTCTCTGAGGGACTGAGATCACACCCTTGGAACCTGATCTGGATCATGCCAGCGTAGGGAAACGGTGTTCCCGCCAGGAGCAGCAACCTCCCGTTTCCTTCGGCCGTAAGGCCCTCACGATTGGTCAGCTTGAAAAACTCAGGTTCGAACCATGACTTATTCAGTTGAGACGGAATGGAGGACAGAATGAAGACGGAGCTCCCGGATATCGGGAAGATCTCCCCTGAGATCTTCGATGAGGTCATCCTGCCGCAGCTGGGCCGCAGGCGTAACGAGGTGTTGGTCGGCCCGCAGCACGGCGTGGATGTCGGGGTCGTCGACATCGGGAACGACAGGGTCATGGTGACGACCACCGATCCCATCTTCATCGTTCCACCCTACGGGTGGGAGCGGTCGGCCTGGTTCGCTGTCCACATCCTGGCCTCGGATGCAGTCACCTCAGGCCTCGCTCCTGACTATATCACCTTCGACTTGAACCTCCCGCTGGGGATAACCCGGGACGAGTTTGACATTATGTGGTCTGTCATGCACCGGGAGTGCGAGAAGCTGGGCATGGCCGTCATCTCCGGACACACGGGGCGCTACGAGGGCTGCCAGTATCCCATGGTCGGCGGGGCCACCGTGATCTGCATCGGGCCCAAAGACAAATACGTGACGCCGAACATGGCCCGGGTGGGAGACAAGATCATCATCACCAAGGGAGCTGCGATCGAGGCAGCGGGGCTCTTTGCCGTGACCTTTCCCGGCAAGGTCGCCGAGGCCTACGGACCGGGCGTGGCCAAAGAAGCCGAAGAGATCTTCTGGCAGATGTCCGTGGTGGAAGACGCCTTGACAGCCGTGCAGGTAGGGGTACGCGATGAGGGTGTGACGGCCATGCACGATGCCACGGAATGCGGCGTCTGGGGCGGGCTGTTCGAGATCGCCCAGGCCTCCCAGGTCGGTATGGCCATCGACAAGGATGCGATTTTCGTGAACCCGGTGGTGGACAAGGTCTGCCGCCTGTTCGAGATCGATCCCTATTCCTCCATCAGCGAGGGCACGCTCATCATCAGCTGCCGTCCCCACAAAGCCGAGGAAGTCATCGCGCGACTGGGAGAAAAGGACATCCCCGCCAGCATGGTGGGTGAGATCGTACCTGAGGCAGAGGGGATGACATATTCTGAACAGGGGAAGACCCACACCTTAGAGCATCCCCGAGTCGATCCCTTTTGGGGCGCCTTTGGCAAGGCCGCTGAGCAGACCTGATCCCCGCTTCTATTCGTAGTGACGGCGATCTTTTTCTTCCGATCATTAAAGAAGACGAGTATGTATCCTCTAAAAGCTGGGCGGAGATGAGGCGCAAGTTTCAAGATGTTATCGCAAGAACCTACCAGATCGGATTGCTTCTGCAGGAAGAGTTCTCTATTTACTCTTTCAGGCCAAATGCAAATAGATTCTTTTCCGTCCGGATAAAAATTCTGCCATCCATAATGGCAGGCGTGGCCATGATGCGTTCGCCCAGGTCGTTCCGGGCCATCACATCCAATTCCTCGCCGGCCCGAAACACGGCGACCACTCCCCTTGCCGAGGCGATATAGATTTTCCCGTCGCCAACCACGGGAGATGAGTAGAAGGGCCCGCCGGCCCCCAGTTTCTGTTGATATTTGAGCCCCCCGGTCTTGGCCTCCAGGCAGGAGACGATCCCCCCGTTTTTTACCAGGTAGACCAGGCCGTCATAATACAGGGGAGAGGGGCACTCCGGCACGCCGTAGCTGTGCCTCCACTCCACCTTGGTTTCCGCACCGCCGTAAGCTCCGGGCCGCACGGCCAGCAGGGCGTTTTCCTGCTCGAAGCTGTCCAGGAAAGCGATCATCTTGGCCCACTCCTTTTCTGTGATGTTTCCGCTGCGGTCCTCATCCAGATAGCGGAAGAATCCCCGGAGGGGATGGTCCCCTTCCCCGTCCGCGTCATAACGGGATAGAACGCTTTTATTGTCTTTGATCTCCTCGAAATTGAGCTGTCCGTCCCTGTCCGTGTCGTATTCATCCAGAAGATCGCTGAAATACGGAAGGCCGAGCACCTCCGGATTGTTTTTCATGTTATAGGATGTCAAGTAGATCAAGCCGTCTCCCAGGACCGGTGTGATGCAGGGTTCATCCGTCAAACCGGGAAGCGACCACCTCTCGCTGCCGTCCTCCAGGTCGTAGCCCTTCATCCACCAGATGCCATAGATCACAATTTCATCCACACCGTCGTTCTTCCAGTGAAGAGGAGTGGACCAGCTTCCCGTAAATCCTTCCCGGTCTGTTTTCCAGATCGTCTTTCCCGTCTTCGGGTCCGCCGCTTCAATCCAGGCCCCTTCCCTCTTGTCCACAAAAAAGACCAGCCGGCCGCCTGCCAGGATGGGAGAGGAGGCGGTGCCGTACATGTTGACCGGAGGTGAAGGGAGACGCCTTTCCCAGATCATTTTCCCGGAAAAATCATAACAGAGAAGACCATAGGAGCCGAAATAGACATAGACCCTCTCCCCGTCTGCAGCGGCGGTGGGGGTAGCGGGCGTGTTGATGGGGTGAACCCGCTCCAGTTTGTCCGAGGTAACGCTCTGCTCCCAGATCTGTTTTCCTGTTTCCTTATCCAGACAGAAGGTTTGCAGCGTTTTCTCCTCATATGCGGTTAAAAAAATCCTGTTTCCCCAGACACAAGGAGAGGAATTTCCCTTGCCGACGCCAGTTTTCCAGACCAGATTCTTCTGATCATTGAACTCCACGGGAAGGGCCGGACCATCGGCGGCAATTCCAGAGCCCTGAGGGCCGCGGAACTGAGCCCAGTTTATTGCCGACTGGGCGGCACCGGGAATGGCGAATACCAAAAGGGCTGAGACCAAAGTGGAGGCAAGTCGTATTTTGTATCGCATGCGTCATTCCTTATAAGTGTATTCTATGATGAGTACGTACACTTGACCTGCTCATCAACGAGCAGCGCTGGCTTTTATCCTCACATATTTGCAAAGCAACTTCAAATCTGAGATTCCGAACCGTCTATTCTCGTTTTTATTACAGATCAAGATATTTGATCGTTTATTGTAGGGAGCTTTCAAACCAAGCTCGATAAATCTACGCTGGTGATGGGCCTATTATGTAGATATGTATATGCACATATACACTTGACATATACACATATTTTTTGGATATTAGAGGCTAGGGGCCTACTTCATAGCGAGGGATATCATGAAAACAGTGAACGCTTTAAAGATCAGGAATCATCTGGGAGAGGTGTTGGAAGAACTGAACAAGACCGGAAAACCCATTCTGGTCAGTAAGGGGAGAAAGATTCAGGCGGTCCTCATCACTCCGGAACAGTTCCAGAGAAGATTCCTCGATTATCAGGCCGAGGAAAAAAAGGAACATTTATTGGAGGCCATCAAAGGCATGAGGGCAAAAAGCCGTGGATCTAAAGACAGCGTCGACTTGCTTCGTGAATTAAGAGGATATGAGCTATGATTTGGATTATCGATGCTTCAGTCGCGGTTCGATGGTTCATTGAACAAGAAAGCCATCCCCATGCAGATCTTGTCCTCGACGGGATGCTCTCTCACCCGGAAGGATATGCCGTGCCGGAGCTTTTTTGCTTTGAGGTGTATGCTGTTTTATGCCGAATACATCCTCAGGGAGCTGAGGTTTTCCTCAAGGGAATGATACCTGTTTTAAACTGTGGAATCCTGCGTTACCCCATGACCGAGGGCCTTGCCCATCAAGCCTCTGCCTTTATCGAGAAAGGACTCACCGGATACGATGCCTGTTATGCAGCGCTGGCAAAAGAGCTCAGCGGCGTATGGTTGACTTTCGACGAAAAAGCCCACCAGCGGATCAAGACATCCCGGGTCTCGCATGCGTTGCTGAAACGCCTTCCTAAGGATTGGGTCCAATGACAGACTGTATCATCTAAATAAAGACTCTGCCCTTATTCGTACCTTAAAGAGTCGATGGGATTGGCGAAGTCTCTGACGTGCTAAAGGGAATTTTAAAACGATCTCCCAAAATTCTCCTACTGAAAACAGTTTTGGAAGAGGTGTGAGCATGACCAAATGCACTCATCACCACTGGTTCTGGCTCCTCAATTATTTTGTAAAGCGGCCCCCCCTCCCTCGCATCGCCAATTCGGGGAGGCCGGGATCGGCGTCCTTCCAGAGGGTAAGGAACTTCTCAAGTCATCTCATTATTTTAGAAGGCTTCAAAAATTTCCGATGATAGGCTATTTTCAATGATAGAAGCGATAAATCTTAATCGATTCGCTCTAGTACATGTTCAATAAAAAATCCAAAATGAAGATAAAGAGCCATAAGAGCCACAGCATAACGCAGAGCCTTGCGATTCCTGAAGGAACAACTCAATAAAGTACGCCAGAAGTGTTTCCTATAAGGTGCTTTAAATCCCATGGCTATGATCAATTTTAAAAATCCGTGTAGGTTCTTAATGTTTGTTTTAAAAGGGAGGTTTAAGTGTTTTCTGGAACAATCAAGAAGAGGGACTAATTGCCGAATACGTTTAAAATATCGCTCTGGTTTATAGGCCTCACTCAGGATCTGTTTAAAATCATTCAGGATATCTTCTCTGGGTCTCAACGTCTCATAATTCAATCCAGACACACACTGACCTCCAACATTTTCCCTGACTTTGTCAAAGTTCTCATTCAAGCGCCCTTCTAGAGCAAGACGTCTTGTCAGTTGTGTGTTGGGTAATGCGAATAACAATCCCACCATATTTGCTGGGATAAATGTTTTTTCAATGCATTCCAGAGTTGTCTTTGCCACACTGTCCTTTTCTTTATCAAACCCTACAATATATCCCGCATTCACGATGATGCCATGTTTATAAAACTTATGAATACTTTCAGGAATGG